>NZ_CDRTCT010000009.1:0-142587 GCF_977054455.1 Parabacteroides sp.
AAATTGTCCGCTTCCAACATTAATACTTTATCGGGTTTTTGAAATGCTAATATCGCCATGGAAATCAATTATTATTTAGAATACAATTCTACGATCAACTGCTCTTTAATGTTTTCAGGAATGTCAGCTCTTTCCGGCAGATGCAGTAATTTTCCGCTTAAAGAAGACTGATCCCATTCGATCCAAGGATACTTGCTGTGGTTGAATCCTGACAGTGCGTCGGCAATCACTTCAAGAGATTTGGATTTTTCTCTAACACCAATAACCTGACCGGCTTTTACAGAGTAAGAAGGAATGTTCACAACCTTACCGTCTACTGTAATGTGACGATGAGAAACCAACTGACGGGCGGCAGCACGCGTCGGGGCGATACCCAAACGGAATACTACGTTGTCCAGACGGCCTTCCAGTAACTGCAACAGCACTTCACCGGTAATGCCTTTTGAACGTGATGCCTTTTCAAACAGGTTTCTAAACTGTTTTTCCAATACACCGTAAGTGTATTTGGCTTTCTGCTTCTCACGAAGCTGGATTCCGTACTCAGAAGTTTTTCTCTTGCGGGCATTTCCGTGCTGTCCGGGAGGATAGTTCTTTTTTGAAAGAACTTTATCCGGTCCGAATATTGCCTCACCGAATTTACGGGCAATTCTTGTTTTAGGTCCAGTATATCTTGCCATTTTTTTATTGTTTTAATGTTCTGTTCTGAATCTGGAACCGTGCAGCCGCGACTACAGAGAGGATAAGGTCTTTGTGTAATCTATTCACAATTCCGGATTCAATGTTCAAGAAACTATAGTTAATTATACTCTTCTCTTTTTCGGAGGACGACAACCATTGTGAGGAAGCGGCGTAACGTCAACGATTTCCGTTACTTCAATGCCTGCACCGTGGATAGTTCTGATAGCAGACTCACGTCCGTTACCCGGTCCCTTTACGAATACTTTTACTTTTCTCAAACCAAGATCGTAAGCTACTTTTGCACAATCCTGAGCGGCCATCTGGGCGGCATACGGAGTGTTCTTTTTAGAACTTCTGAATCCCATCTTACCAGCGGAAGACCAACTGATTACCTGACCTTCGCTATTAGCAAGAGATACAATGATGTTGTTAAAAGAAGAATGAATATGAGCTTGACCGTAAGCGTCAACTTTTACGTTTCTCTTCTTTGCTGCGACTGTTTTCTTTGCCATATCAATTCTTATTATTTAGTAGCTTTTTTCTTATTTGCAACAGTTTTCTTCTTACCCTTGCGAGTACGAGCGTTGTTCTTTGTGCTCTGGCCTCTCAAAGGCAAACCAATACGGTGACGAACACCTCTGTAACATCCGATATCCATCAGACGCTTGATGTTCAGCTGAACTTCAGAACGAAGATCACCTTCTACCTTGTACTCAGCGCCAATGACTTCACGTACTTTTGCAGCTTGATCGTCTGTCCAGTCTTTTACTTTGATATCACGATCGATCCCTGCTTTATCTAAAATGGATTTTGAAGCGCTACGACCAATACCGTAAATATAGGTCAAGGCAATTTCTCCTCTTTTATTTTGTGGCAAGTCTACACCAACTATTCTTATAGCCATATTACTTACTTAAATTATTTTGCAAAAATAATAAATTATCCTTGACGTTGTTTATACTTAGGATTTTTCTTGTTAATTACGTATAAGCGTCCCTTTCTTCTAACGATTTTGCATTCGGGAGTACGCTTCTTCAAAGATGCTCTTACTTTCATATCTTGTTGTTTTTTTTATTTATATCTAAAAGCAATTCTACCTTTCGATAGATCATACGGAGACATCTCAACTCTTACTTTATCACCGGGAAGGATCTTGATGTAGTGCATCCGCATCTTCCCTGAGATATGAGCAGTGATTTCATGTCCGTTCTCTAATTCTACACGAAACATTGCGTTCGACAATGCTTCCACTATAACTCCATCTTGTTCAATTGCTGACTGTTTAGCCATATAAAATCAAATCAAATTAAATTGCGTTATTACCTAAAACTTCTTCTAAAAACTCGAATGAAGACAAGATCCGGGGACCTTCGGGACGGATCGCGATACAATGCTCGAAATGAGCCGAACACTTTCTGTCTTTCGTACGGACCGTCCAGCCGTCTTTCTCAAAAGCGACGTTCTTGCTTCCCATATTGATCATCGGCTCTATGCAGATACACATACCGCTGCGCAACAAGGGACCGCAACCGGGACGCCCGTAATTGGGGACTTCCGGCTCTTCGTGCATCTTACGTCCGATACCGTGACCGACCAGCTCCCTGACAACAGAGTAACCTTTCGATTCGCAATACGACTGTACGGCATGACTGATGTCTCCGAGGCGTTTGCCTTCGATGGCATGCTGGATTCCCAGGTAAAGCGATTCTTTTGTCGCCTTCAACAAGGCTTTCACTTTGGGATCGACTTCGCCCACACAAAAAGTATAAGCCGAATCGCCGACAAAACCATTCAACACCGTACCGCAGTCGACAGATATGATATCTCCCTCTTTCAGTATTGTCTTCGAAGAAGGAATACCATGTACAACCTGTTCATTCACGGAAGCACATATGGAATTAGGAAAACCTCCGTATCCCAAAAACGCCGGAACCGCACCATTATCTCTAATGAATTCCTCGGCAATCTTGTCGAGTTGAAGCGTATTGACACCGGGGGCGATATGTTTGGCCAATTCGCCAAGCGTCTTGCCCACCAGTTGATTCGCCGCACGCATCAACTCAATTTCTTCATCTGTTTTTAAATAGATCATTCTAATTAATAAGCGCCAGCTGCGCCTGCACGACCTTTAATTCTTCCTGACTTCAACAAACCGTCATAATGACGCATCAGCAAATGACTTTCTACTTGCTGCAGTGTATCCAACACCACACCAACCAGGATCAACAAAGATGTTCCGCCAAAGAACTGGGAGAACGCCATACTTACACCGGCGATCCGGGCAAAAGCAGGCATGATAGCCACTAATGCGAGGAAGAATGCTCCCGGCAAAGTAATACGGTCCATGATGGTATCCAAATAATCCTTGGTACTCTTTCCCGGCTTAACACCCGGAATGAACCCGTTGTTTCTCTTCAGATCATCCGACATCTGAGTGGGATTGATCGTGATAGCTGTATAGAAATATGTAAACAAGATAATCAGTACAGCAAATACGAAGTTGTACCAAAATCCGGTATTGTCCATAAACGCAGCTACGAAACCAGACTGTTCGCCTGTGCTTGAGAAACCAACAATTGAAATGGGAATAAACATGATTGCCTGGGCAAAGATGATGGGCATCACGTTCGCAGCATTCACCTTAAGAGGGATGTACTGGCGGGCACCACCATATTGTTTGTTTCCAATGATCCGTTTTGCATACTGTACGGGCACCTTGCGAGTACCTTGTACCAACAGGATAGCACCTGCGATAACCAGCAAAAGGAACAACATTTCAAACAAGAACATAACCAGACCACCGGTTTTCTCACTTGTTCTTGAAATAAATTCTTCGAACAAAGAGTGCGGCAGACGGGCTATAATACCAACTAAAATGATAAATGAAATACCATTTCCAACACCTTTATCTGTAATTCTTTCACCAAGCCATAAGATAAACATACTTCCAGCAGCTAAAATAACTGTAGAAGAAATAGTGAACCATATGCCTGCAGGCAGAGCTGCTCCGGCGGCTTTCAGCTGTACACTTAAGTTAACAAGATACGTCGGACCCTGGAACAGAAGGATCATGACTGTCAGATAACGGGTCCACTGGTTGATCTTACGACGACCACTCTCACCTTCTCTCTGCAATTTCTGGAAAGAAGGAACTGCAATTGCCATCAACTGCATTACAATGGAAGCGGAGATATACGGCATAATCCCTAATGCAAAAATAGAAGCATTAGAGAAAGCACCACCAGAGAACATATCCAACAACGCCAGCAATCCGCCTCTTGTCTGTTCCTGCAAAGCGGTCAACGCTTTAGGATCAATACCCGGAAGAACGACATACGTACCGAAACGGTATATAGCCACCAATAAAAGAGTGGTGAGGATCCGATTTCTCAGATCCTCAATCTTCCAGATATTCTTTATTGTTTCAACTGCTCTCATAACTTAGAGTTTAACAACAGTTCCACCTACTGCCTGGATAGCAGCTTCAGCACTCTTAGAGAAAGCGTGAGCTTCCACCTCAAGTTTAGCTGTCAAGTTGCCTTTAGCAAGAATCTTAACCAACTGGGAAGAGGAAATGAAACCAGCTTCGATCAGTTCGTTGATGCCAATCTTTGTGATCTGCAAAGCATCAGCCATTCCTTGTAATGTAGAAAGATTGATAGCTTTATATTCAACGCGGTTAATATTCTTGAAACCAAATTTAGGTAAGCGTCTCTGTATAGGCATCTGACCACCTTCGAAACCGATTTTCTGCTTGTAACCGGATCTTGATTTCGCACCTTTATGACCTCTTGTTGAAGTTCCTCCTAATCCTGAACCCGGACCACGGCCGATTCTTTTTCTGGTCTTGGTAGATCCTTCAGCAGGTTTTAAATTTGATAAATTCATATCGTATAATTTATTTTTCAACCGTTATTACTTTACTACTGAAACCAAATGTTTCACTTTCTCAACCATACCCAGAATAGCCGGAGTAGCTTCATGTTCTACTACCTGGTTCATTTTCTTCAGACCCAGTGCATCAAGAGTTCTCTTTTGGTCTTTCGGGCATTTAATTCTACTTTTTGTCTGCTTAACTTTGATAGTTGCCATAACTTATTATCCTCCCTAATTAACCTCTGAATACTTTTTCTACTGCAACACCTCTGTTCTGAGCAACCATCAACGGGCTTCTTAACTCACTCAAAGCGGCAATAGTTGCCTTTACCAAGTTGTGAGGGTTAGAAGAACCTTTTGACTTAGCCAAAACGTCTGTGATACCTACACTTTCCAATACGGCACGCATAGCACCACCGGCTTTGACACCGGTACCGTGAGAAGCCGGCTTGATCAGCACCTGAGCGCCACCGAACTTAGCCAACTGTTCGTGAGGAATGGTTCCTTTGTGAACAGGGACTTTGATCAGGTTTTTCTTTGCAGCTTCAACACCTTTTGCGATAGCTGTCGTTACTTCACCGGCTTTACCCAAGCCCCAGCCAACGATGCCGTCTTCGTTTCCTACTACGACAATAGCAGCAAAACTGAATGTACGTCCACCCTTGGTTACTTTAGTTACGCGGTTGATTGCAACCAAACGGTCCTTCAACTCTATGTCGTTGGTCGACTTAACTCTATTATTAACTCCTGCCATCTTCATTAAAATTTAAGGCCGCCGTTACGTGCAGCATCAGCTAATTCTTTAATTCTCCCGTGATACAGGTAACCGTTACGGTCGAAAACTACAGCCTGTACACCAGCTTCCTGGGCAACTTTGGCGATCTGTTCTCCAACCTTGGCAGCAATCTCCTTCTTCGGAGCCTTAACATCCATCTTCAAGGAGGATGCGGCAGCCAGAGTCTTACCTGTAGTATCATCTATAACCTGTGCATAGATTTGCTTATTGCTTCTAAACACAGTCAGGCGCGGACGTTCAGGAGTTCCTGAGATCTTACCGCGTACACCTGCTTTTATCTTTAATCTTCTTTCTTCCTTCGTTGTCATGATAATTTCAGTTTACGTAGATTACTTACCTGCTGATTTACCAGACTTTCTGCGAATTTCTTCACCCACGAACTTGATACCCTTACCTTTATACGGTTCCGGCATTCTGAATGAACGAATCTTAGCACAAATCTGTCCCAGTAATTGTTTATCAGCCGATTCAAGGATAATAAGAGGATTTTTATTTCTCTCTGCCTTTGTTTCAACTTTCACTTCTTTAGGCAACTGCATGTAGATGTTGTGAGTATAACCTAAAGAAAGATCTAACAGCTGACCTGTATTTGTCACACGGTAACCGACACCGACAAGTTCCAGTTCTTTTTTGTATCCTTCTGAACAACCGATCACCATGTTGTTGATCAGCGAACGATACAAACCGTGCAGCGCACGATGGTTCTTTTCGTCTGTCGGACGTGTCAGATGAATGATTCCATCTTCCAAAGTCACATTAATATCAGGATTCACAGCCTGAGTCATTTCGCCTTTGGGACCTTTTACAGTCACTACATTATCCTTAATGGTAACCGTAACACCGGCCGGTACATGAATTGGTAATTTTCCTATTCTTGACATTCTTCTTTCCTCCTAATTAATAAACATAACATAATACTTCACCACCGATCTTCAGATCACGGGCTTCTTTGTCTGTCATCACACCTTTGGAAGTAGAAAGAACGGCAATGCCTAAACCATTCAATACTCTCGGCATTTCCTTGTAACCAGTGTACTTACGCAAACCAGGGGTAGAAACTCTCTCAAGTTTCTTGATTGCATTTACTTTGTTTACCAAGTCATACTTCAAGGCAATCTTAATTGTACCCTGAGGACCATCTTCTACAAACTTAAAATTAAGAATGTAACCCTTGTCGAAAAGGATCTTAGTGATCTCTTTCTTTAAATTTGACGCCGGCACTTCAACAACTCTGTGCTTCGCTTTGATCGCGTTACGCAATCTTGTCAAATAATCTGCAATAGGATCTGTCATATATAAATGAATTAAATTGATCCGGCCACCCGGACAATATTTAAATTAAAAAAACTCTTACCAACTTGCTTTCTTTACACCCGGGATTAAACCATGAGATGCCATTTCACGCAGTTGAATACGAGAAATACCGAACTGGCGTACATAGCCTTTCGGACGACCTGTAATTTTGCAACGATTGTGCAAACGTACAGGAGAAGCATTTTTAGGTAAAGCCTGTAAAGCTTCATAGTCACCTGCTGCTTTCAATTCTGCTCTTTTAGCAGCATATTTAGCTACGAGCTTTGCTCTTTTCACCTCACGGGCTTTCATTGATTCCTTTGCCATAACTACTTAGTCTTTTTTTGCATTTTTAAAAGGCAACCCAAATTCTCTCAAGAGAGCATACCCTTCTTCGTCTGTTTTCGCAGAGGTCACAAAGGTAATATTCATTCCCAATATTTTGGTAATATTATCGATATTTATTTCAGGGAAAATGATTTGTTCCTGAATTCCGAGGGTATAATTGCCTCTTCCGTCCAGTTTGCTTTCGATTCCCTTGAAGTCACGAATACGAGGAAGAGCAACGCGAACGAGTCTTTCCAGGAATTCGTACATCTGTTCACGACGTAATGTCACCATTACACCGATCGGCATTTTCTTACGCAACTTGAAGTTTGAGATATCCTTCTTTGAAACTGTCGCAACAGCCTTCTGGCCAGTGATTGCAGACAATTCGCTGATAGCGATATCGATAATCTTCTTATCAGCAGCAGCCATACCCAAACCTTGATTGATAACAATCTTCTTCAGTACGGGAACCTGCATTACGGTTGTATAACCGAACTCTTTCGTCAAAGCAGGAACAATTCTGTCCTGATATTCTTTCTTAAGACTGGCAGTATTGCTCATTACTTAATTTCCTCCCCTGATTTTTTAGAATAACGCACTAAAGCACCTTTTTCGTCTAACTTACGACCGATACGTGTCGGCTTACCGGATTTCGGGTCAACAACGTTCAGGTTAGAAATATGAACAGGAGCTTCTTTCTTTTCAATACCTCCTTGAGGATTCTTTGCATTAGGCTTAGTATGCTTCGATACCATATTAATACCTTCTACAATGGCACGGTTGTCTTTTACGAGTACTTCCAAAACACGACCTGTCTTACCTTTGTCTTCGCCGGCATTAACAAAAACTATATCGCCTTTTTTGATATGTAATTTGCTCATTACTTTAAGTTTTACAAAATTAAAGCACTTCTGGTGCAAGTGAAACAATTTTCATGTTTGTTGCACGAAGTTCTCTGGCAACCGGACCAAAGATACGGCTTCCACGAATATCACCACCGGCATTCAACAACACGCAAGCGTTATCATCGAAACGGATGTATGAACCATCCGGGCGGCGAATCTCTTTTTTAGTGCGAACAATGATAGCCTTAGAAACAGCACCCTTCTTCACATCACTCGACGGGATTACACTCTTGATTGCTACTACGATTACATCCCCGACAGTGGCGTAACGTTTTCTTGTACCGCCCAAAACGCGAATACACAACGCTTCTTTTGCACCACTGTTATCTGCTACTACTAGTCTTGATTCTTGTTGTATCATGTTACTTAGCCCTTTCGATTATTTGAACTAATCTCCATCTTTTTGTTTTGCTCAAAGGACGAGTTTCCATAATCTTTACAGTATCGCCGATACCGCATTCATTCTTTTCGTCATGAGCATGATATTTCTTCGTCTTACTAACGAACTTTCCATAAATGGGGTGTTTTTCCTTCCATTTAATAGCAACTGTGATGCTCTTGTCCATCTTGTTGCTGGTAACCACGCCCGTTCTTTCTTTTCTTAAATTTCTAGTTTCCATCAGGCTCAATTATTTGTTGTTAAGTTCTCTCTGGCGCAATTCTGTTCTCATGCGCGCAATCATCCTGCGTTGTTGTTTAATCTGAGCAGGGTTTTCACTCGGAGAAATGCTGTGGTTGATTACTTTCTGATCGTAAGCAGCCACTTCAGCATCAATTCTTTCTATTAACTCCTTCGTGCTTAATTCTCTAATTTCTGCAATCTTCATAACAAATTACGCATTTTGATTAGCCATATCATAATCACGTCTCACAACAAACTTTGTTGTTACCGGAAGCTTTTGTGCTGCTAAGCGCAAAGCTTCTTTAGCAATATCAAAAGGAACCCCTTCGATTTCGAAAATCAAACGACCTGGAGTAACAGGCGCAACAAATCCTTCGGGATTACCTTTACCTTTACCCATACGTACTTCAGCAGGCTTCTTTGTGATGGGTTTGTCCGGGAAAATACGAACCCAAACCTGACCCTGACGTTGCATATAACGAGTTACCGCGATACGAGCAGCTTCGATCTGACGACCGGTAATCCATTTATTTTCTAACGCTTTTATACCAAACGAACCGAATGCCAGCTGGTTGCCACGCTGAGCTTCGCCCTTCATGCGACCTTTCTGCTGTCTTCTGAACTTGGTTTTCTTTGGTTGTAACATCTCTTCTTAAATTCTAACGTTTAACGATTAGCTTTCTTTCTCTTGAAGTTCTTATCTCTGCTGCCGCCGGCATTCTCATTTCTACGACCTGAATCTTTAGTTGCAGCGAATGAAGGAGCAAGATCTCTCTTACCATAAACTTCACCACGGCAGATCCAAACCTTAACACCGATCAAACCAACCTTCGTCAACGCTTCAGCCAAAGCATAATCAATATCTGCTCTGAATGTGTGCAACGGAGTTCTTCCTTCTTTATACATTTCTGAACGAGCCATTTCAGCGCCGTTCAAACGACCAGAGACTTGCACTTTAATACCTTCGGCACCCATTCTCATGGTAGAGGCGATAGCCATCTTGATAGCACGACGGTATGCAATTTTTCCTTCAAGCTGACGAGCAATATTGTTTGCAACGATAACAGCGTCCAATTCAGGTCTTTTTACCTCAAAGATGTTGATCTGAACCTCTTTGTCGGTAATTTTCTTCAACTCTTCTTTCAATTTATCAACTTCCTGACCACCTTTACCGATGATAATACCCGGACGTGATGTGCAAACTGTGATTGTAATCAACTTCAGCGTACGTTCGATAACGACGCGAGATACACTAGCCTTAGCAAGACGAGCATTCAGGTATTTACGGATTTTGCTATCTTCCAGCAAAGTGTCTCCGTATTTTTTGCCGCCATACCAGTTGGAATCCCAACCACGGATGATTCCCAAACGATTACTAACCGGATTAACTTTTTGTCCCATCTACAAATTAATTTTGACTATCGTTTTTACTAAGTGTATCAACAAACAGAGTTACATGGTTCGAACGTTTACGAATTCTGTATCCTCTTCCCTGAGGAGCCGGACGCATTCTCTTCAATGTAGTAGCGCAATCTACGCTGATTGAAGATACGCACAACTCTCCAGCTTCTGCTTTACGTTCATTTTTCTGTTCCCAATTGGCAATAGCTGAACGAAGCAATTTTTCTACTCTTGCTGCAGCTTCCTTGTTAGAAAACTTCAAAACACCAAGTGCACGGAATACTTCCATCCCGCGGATCATGTCTACAACGAGACGCATCTTGCGGGGAGAAGTCGGCACGTTCCGCAATTTAGCGAAGTACATGGTCTTCTGAGCTTCTTTTCTTACTTCAGCTGATATTCTTTTTCTAGCACCCATTTTATTGATTCTTTTTATTTTCAGATTCCTGAATTCCTGTTACTACCGATTATTTTTTCTTGTTACCGGCGTGACCACGGAACGTACGAGTAGGAGAAAACTCTCCCAGTTTATGACCTACCATGTTCTCGGTTACAAAAACAGGAATAAATTTATTTCCATTGTGAACTGCAATAGTATGGCCTACAAAGTCAGGCGAAATCATTGAAGCTCTTGCCCATGTCTTAACGACAGCCTTCTTTCCTGACTCATTCATTGCCAAGACTTTCTTTTCAAGCTTTACATTAATATACGGGCCTTTTTTTAGCGAACGACTCATAGTTTACTTAATTAATCAGATTATTTCTTTCTTCTTTCAATAATATATTTTGAAGAATGCTTCTTCGGAGCTCTTGTCTTCAAGCCCTTAGCATATAAGCCATTGCGAGATCTAGGATGACCTCCGGAAGCACGACCTTCACCACCACCCATCGGGTGATCAACCGGGTTCATAACAACACCACGGTTGTGAGGACGACGACCTAACCATCTAGAGCGACCGGCTTTACCTGATTTTTCAAGACCATGGTCTGAATTACCTACACTACCAATTGTAGCCTTACAAGCAGCAAGAATCTTTCTGGTTTCGCCAGAAGGCATCTTAATAATTGCATAATCGCCTTCTTTCGAAGTCAACTGAGCAAAAGCACCGGCTGAACGTACTAACTTAGCACCCTGTCCCGGACGAAGCTCAATGTTGTGAATAATAGTACCAACGGGAATATTTGCCATAGGCAAAGTATTACCTACCTCAGGAGCGGCTTCGCTACCTGAAACCACTGTCTGGCCAACTTCCAATCCGTTCGGAGCGATGATATAGCTCTTTGCTCCGTCTGCGTAATACAACAGTGCGATACGAGATGTACGGTTAGGATCATACTCGATAGACTTGACTGTTGCAGGAATGCCATCTTTGTTTCTCTTGAAATCGATAAATCTGTACTTTTGTTTGTGACCGCCACCAAGATAACGCATTGTCATCTTACCAGTGTTGTTACGACCACCTGTACTCTTCTTACCTACTACAAGAGACTTTTCTGGTGTACTTGCAGTGATTTTATCAAATGCACCAATAACTTTGTGTCTCTGCCCCGGTGTTGTGGGCTTTAATTTACGTATTCCCATTTCTTTTTTTAGATATTACTAAAGAAATCAATTGTTTCTCCTTCTTTCAACGTTACGATAGCCTTCTTAAAAGCTGATTGTTTGCCATTGATAATACCGGATTTGGTATAACGACTTTTCTGCTTTCCAGAGTAGTTGATGGTGTTAACATCAACTACTGTAACATTATACATGTCTTCAATGGCTTTTTTAATCTCTAACTTGTTGGCATCAGGAGAAACACGAAAACCATAGCGATTATCCATTTTTTCTGTAATCGCTGTTTGCTTCTCAGTTACTATAGGTTTAATAATAATTCCCATTTTTCTACTCCTTATGCGTTAAACAGTTTTTCAATAACAGCTACAGAACTCTCAGTCAATACCAAATTAGCAGCGTTTAACACACCGTATGTATTTAGCTCTGAAGCCGTTATGACATTTGCCTTCTCTAAATTTCTGGCCGACAAATATACGAAATTATTTTTCTCTGATAAAACCAAAAGTAACTTTCCGTCAGCCACTTTCAGATTCTTAGCAATCGTTACGAATTCTTTAGTTTTAGGAGCTTCCAAAGTGAAATCTTCTACCACCACGATTGCGTTATTCTTTGCTTTATAAGTCAAGGCAGACTTACGAGCCAAGCTTTTTACCTTCTTGTTCAATTTGAACTCATAATCTCTCGGTTTCGGACCGAATACACGGCCACCACCTACCAATACCGGAGAGTTGATGTCGCCACGACGAGCTCCACCACCACCCTTCTGGCGGATCAATTTACGAGTACTACCAGAAACTTCACTTCTTTCTTTAGATTTGTGAGTTCCCTGACGCTGATTAGCCAAATACTGTTTTACATCCAAGTAAATAGCATGATCATTGGGTTCAATGCCAAAGATAGCATCGTTCAATGTTACCTTTCTTCCGGTATCTTCACCTTTAATATTTAATACGCTCAGTTCCATTACTTTTCAATTAATAAGATTGAACCTTTTGCTCCTGGAACAGATCCTTTAACCAATAAAAGATTGTGTTCCGGCATCACCTTGATCACTTGCAGGTTCTGAACCGTTACACGTTCATTACCCATTTGGCCGGCCATACGCATGCCTTTGAATACCTTTGCAGGGTAAGAACAGGCACCGATACCACCGGGAGCACGCAGACGGTTATGCTGACCGTGAGTAGTCTGACCTACACCACCGAAACCATGACGCTTTACTACACCCTGGAAACCTTTACCTTTTGATGTACCTACTACATCAACGAAACCTGCATCTTCCAAATAATCTACAGTGATTACATCACCGAGCTTATATTCGGTTTCAAAATTCTTGAACTCGGCCAAGTATCTCTTGGGAGTTACACCTGCCTTTTTGAAATGGCCCATTTCCGGCTGTGTCGTGTGTTTCTCTTTTTTATCTTCGAAACCCAACTGTACAGCTTCATAGCCATCATTTTCCAAAGTCTTAATCTGTGTAACTACACAAGGACCCACTTCGATAACAGTGCATGGAAGATTTTTTCCCTCGGCACTGAAAACGGATGTCATTCCGATTTTTTTTCCTAATAATCCTGGCATTTCACTAATTTGTTAATAAACTTACACTTTAATTTCTACTTCAACACCGCTGGGCAACTCCAGCTTCATCAATGCGTCAACCGTTTTTGCAGTCGAGCTGTAGATGTCGATTAATCTCTTATAAGAAGAGAGTTCGAACTGCTCACGAGACTTTTTGTTAACGAAAGTCGAGCGGTTCACAGTAAAGATACGCTTATGCGTAGGCAGAGGTATCGGGCCGCTAACAACTGCACCGGTAGCCTTAACCGTCTTTACGATCTTCTCGGCAGACTTGTCTACCAGAGAATAATCGTAAGACTTTAATTTAATTCTGATCTTTTGGCTCATATCTATATATATGTTTCTAAATTATTTGATCAAATCAGCACGACCCTGTACTTCCGTCAATACCTGCTTAGCGATAGAAGAAGATACCTGAGCATAGTGTGAGAACTGCATTGAAGAAGTTGCACGACCTGAAGTGATAGTACGCAAAGCTGTTACATAACCGAATGTTTCGGCCAGAGGAACTTTAGCTTTTACGATACGAGCACCCGTACGGCTTGTTTCCATGCCTTCAACTTGCCCACGACGTTTGTTCAAGTCGCCGATTACATCACCCATGCTTTCTTCCGGAGTAACAACTTCCATCTGCATGATCGGTTCCATCAAAGCAGGACCTGCCTTTTCGGAAGCGCTCTTGAATGCCTGGATTGCACAAATTTCGAAAGACAACTGGTCAGAGTCGACCGGGTGGAATGAACCATCGATCAATGTTACTTTCAATTTATCCAACGGATAGCCGGCAAGGATACCGTTCTTCATTGCTTTTTCGAAACCTTTCTGAACAGAGGGGATGAATTCCTTCGGAATGTTACCGCCCTTCACTTCATCGATGAACTGCAGAGTACCTTCGAAGCTTTCGTCAGCCGGTTCGATACGAACGATGATATCAGCGAACTTACCACGACCACCGGACTGCTTCTTGTAAACCTCACGAAGTTCAACCGATTTTGTGATAGCTTCCTTGTAAGTAACCTGAGGTTTACCCTGATTACATTCAACCTTGAATTCGCGACGCAGACGGTCAACGATGATATCCAAGTGCAGCTCACCCATACCGCTAATGACAGTCTGGCCTGTTTCTTCGTTAGTCTGTACACGGAACGTCGGGTCTTCTTCAGCCAGTTTAGCCAATCCCATACCCAGCTTATCCAGGTCTTTCTGAGTCTTAGGCTCTACTGCGATACCGATAACCGGATCAGGGAAGTCCATTGATTCCAATGTGATCGGATGGTTTTCGTCACACAATGTATCACCTGTACGGATATCCTTGAAACCAACACCAGCACCAATATCACCACAACCGATAACTTCCATCGGGTTCTGCTTGTTTGAGTGCATCTGGAACAGACGAGAGATACGTTCCTTCTTACCTGAGCGTGTGTTGTAAACATAAGAACCGGCTGTTAAGGAACCGGCATATACGCGGAAGAAGCACAGACGACCTACATACGGGTCTGTTGCGATCTTAAACGCCAATGCAGTCAACGGTTCTTCGAACAACGGCTTACGGACAACAACCTTTTCAGGATCATTAGGATCAGTACCTTCGATAGCAGGATTATCTTCAGGAGAAGGCAGGAATGCACAAACTGCATCCAGCAACGTCTGAACCCCCTTGTTCTTGAAAGAAGAACCACAAGTCATCGGGTTGATCTGCATTGCCAAAGTACCCTTACGGATAGCAGCGTTGATTTCATCTTCTGTGATAGTTGAAGGATCATCGAAGTATTTTTCCATGATAGCATCATCGCATTCAGCCAGAGCTTCCAGCATCTTGTCGCGCCATTCTTCAGCTTCAGCCTGCAAATCAGCCGGAATTTCTTCCACGCTATATTCAGCACCCATTGATTCGTCGTGCCAGAAAATAGCCTTCATCTTAATCAAGTCTACCACACCCTTGAAAGTTTCTTCAGCACCGATAGGGATCTGGATAGGACACGGATGAGCCCCCAGAATTTCCTTCATCTGACGGATAACTTCGTAGTAGTTTGCACCCGAACGGTCCATCTTGTTCACATAACCGATACGAGGCACATTATATTTGTCAGCCTGGCGCCATACGGTTTCAGACTGCGGTTCCACACCACCTACAGCACAGAAAGTAGCAACAGCACCGTCCAGTACGCGAAGAGAACGCTCGACTTCCACTGTAAAGTCCACGTGTCCCGGAGTATCAATCAAGTTGATCTTGTATCTGTTACCCAGATAGTTCCAGAAAGTAGTCGTTGCAGCAGATGTGATTGTAATACCGCGTTCCTGCTCCTGGGCCATCCAGTCCATCGTAGCAGTACCATCATGCGTTTCACCGATCTTATGGGTCAGACCTGTGTAAAACAAGATACGTTCAGAAGTAGTTGTTTTACCAGCATCGATGTGAGCCATGATACCGATGTTTCTTGTAAACATTAATTGTTTATCGTTTGCCATAATTCTTTCTTAGCCTTTATAATTAAAATCTGAAGTGAGCGAATGCACGGTTAGCTTCGGCCATACGGTGCATATCTTCTTTTCTTTTGAATGCTCCACCCTGGTTGTTGAAAGCATCTACAATCTCTGCAGACAGCTTGTCAGCCATAGTCTTACCACCTCTCTTACGTGAGAAGATGATTAGGTTCTTCATTGAAATTGATTCTTTACGATCGGGGCGAATTTCAGTAGGTACCTGGAAAGTAGCGCCACCGACACGGCGGGATTTCACTTCGACTTGAGGAGTAATATTGTCGAGTGCAGCTTTCCAAATTTCGAGAGCGGACTTTTCTTCGTTAGGCAATTTGGCCTTAACTGTTTCCAAAGCGGAATAGAAAATTTCGAAGGCAGTATTTTTCTTGCCATCATACATCAAATGGTTAACGAATCTCGTAACCTTAACATCACCGAAAACAGGATCCGGGAGGATCTGTCTTTTCTTTGGTTTTGCTTTTCTCATTTTGTTTTCAAAAATTTCGTTCTTGTTTCTTGGTTGCCTTTAATACGTCTTCAACGGTTCCGCTGAACCATTTACTCAACCTTATAGCCTATCCAAATAACTCAAACCAGCTTTAATACTTAAATTTAAATTCTCAGTTTGAAGGGATGTAACTAATTACTTCTTCTTTCCTTTAGCTGCAGCAGCTGCCTGTCCCGGTTTCGGACGTTTAGCGCCGTATTTGGAACGTCTCTGAGTACGTCCGTTTACGCCTGCAGTATCCAAGGTTCCACGTACAATGTGATAACGTACACCAGGAAGGTCCTTCACACGACCGCCGCGAACCAATACGATTGAGTGTTCCTGCAGGTTGTGTCCTTCTCCCGGAATGTAAGAGTTTACTTCTTTTCCATTTGTCAAACGAACTCTCGCTACTTTACGCATTGCAGAGTTAGGTTTCTTCGGAGTTGTCGTGTAAACACGTACGCAAACGCCACGTCTCTGCGGACATGAATCCAATGCGGGTGATTTACCCTTTTCCACCAAAGTTTCCCTTCCTTTTCTAACTAATTGCTGAATTGTAGGCATTTCTTTTCTTTTTTAAACTTTGAATGTGTTATTATTATAATTATCTATTTCTTTATTTTGAGCTGCAAAGGTACACATTCTTTTCGGACTATCAACAAGTTGCGCCTTCTTTTTCGTGCACTTCACGCTAAAACGCTGCAAAGGTACGCATTTGTTCCCGTTTCACAAGACGCATCTTTTATCCATTTACAAATAATTAACAGTTATTTTTCCTTACAAGACCGGACAAGCCGGTCGGCCGGCTCCCTTCCTTGAAAAATCGGACAGGCATCGGATAAAGAATCGATGCCTGTCGGATTCGCGTTCGATGCCCATCGGATCGAGAGCGAATGGCTATCCGAAGAAGGTATCGCCCCCTCCAACCGATTATTTGAAACGTTTCTCCAATTCTTCATCCGTCAATTTCGAGATAATGGTCTTTCCATCGGGAGTCAGGTTCGATTCCTGACAGGAAAAAAGAGAAGCGAGCAAGTTATCCATTTCTTCTCCGGAAAGGAGTTTTCCCGGACGGATAGCAGCCGCTTTAGCCAGAGAAAGCGCCAGCGAAGCACAGATTTCCTCCTGCACTTCGCAGCCGGTCTCGATCGCACGGTCCACCATATTGCGGATCAAAGAGACCGGATCAAGATTCTCCACACCGGCAGGAAGACCGTTGATAGCATAGCTGTTGTTCCCCAGGTCCGTCAGATCAAAACCGATAAACCGCATATCTTCGAGCAAGACCGGCAAGGCAACGGCTTCGCCGGCGGTGAACTCGACAATCTCAGGGAAAAGGACTTGCTGGGAAGCCCCTCGCTGTTGCCTGATGTTCGCAATGTACTGGTCGAACAGAATGCGGACATGGGCGCGGTGCTGGTCGATCAAAGCCAAGCCCGACTTCAAAGAAGTTATGATATATTTTCCTTTATATTGGTAACAAGGGTTGGACACATCATTGAACAAACTGCCCGAAGCATCCTCGACAGCCCCTTCGTCCGCCTCGATGGCCGGTTCCGAAATATCAGAAGCCAAGAGTGTTTCGACCAATGCCGGATCCTGCCCTATGGCAGTCCGGTCTTCCTCGAAATCATTATAAAGCTTGGACCAGTCGAACTCCGGTTTCTTATAAGAAGAGGTTTCGAAAGGATTATACCCGGAATCCACCTGCACGCGGGGAGCTTTATAAGGAGCCGCTTCCTTCACCGGATTATACACCGGGATATCGATAGCGCCCTCCACATCGAAATCGATGGTCGGGATCGCACTGGACTTGGCCAACGCTTCACGGGTCGCAGCCATCAGGATTTGCCAGATCGGCTGCTCGTTCTCGAACTTGATCTCCGTCTTGGTCGGATGGATATTGACATCTATCGTCGCCGGGTCGAGCGTGAAATAGATGAAATAGTTCGGTTGCTCGCCTGCCGGGATCAGTTGCTCGTAAGCCTGCATGACCGCTTTGTGAAAATACGGATGCTTCATGAAACGTCCGTTTACAAAGAAATACTGCAAAGCCCCCCTCTTCTTCGCCGAATCGGGCCGCCCCACAAAGCCGGAAATCGTCACCAGCGAACTTTGCGCATCCACTGAAAGAAGTTTCTGGTTCAGCGTTTTTCCATATACATTAATAATACGTTGCCGCAAGCCGGACTCAGGCAGGTTGAATATCTCCGTGTCATTATGGTAAAGAGACAAAGCGACCTGCGGATTGACCAATGCGATCCGTTCGAACTCATTGATGATATTCCGGAACTCCGTCTCATTCGACTTCAGGAACTTCCGACGTGCCGGGACGTTGAAGAAGAGATTCTTGATTGAAAAAATACTTCCTTCGGTACAGGCATCCGGTTCGACGCTCTCCAAATCGGAACCCGAAAAAACAAGATGCGTCCCCAGCTCGGCACCTTTCAGGCGTGTACGAAGTTCCACTTGCGAAACCGCCACTATCGAAGCAAGCGCCTCGCCGCGGAATCCCATCGTATGGAGGGAAAAAAGATCATCGGCAGTAGAAATCTTCGAAGTCGCATGCCGCTCGAAAGCCATCCGGGCATCCGTCTCGGACATACCCTTCCCGTCATCGATCACCTGGACCAATGTACGACCGGCATCCTTTATATTCACCTGAATATGTCCGGCACCGGCATCCACCGCATTTTCCACCAACTCTTTCACGACAGAGGCAGGACGCTGGATAACCTCGCCCGCCGCTATCTGATTGGCGATACTGTCAGGAAGTAAATGAATTATATCGCTCATTACATAAACAAAACCCAAAACAAGGCTGCCAATACGACTGCCGCAAGCAACAATTTCATATTCTTATAAGTACGACTCCGGCGGTCATCACCTTTATCGCGGCTTTTCTTCAAATGCGAAGTACCTTCTATAAAGCTGCCTTTGATCTCTGCTTTATAAT
This sequence comes from Parabacteroides sp., assembly GCF_977054455.1. Classification (NCBI taxonomy): domain Bacteria; kingdom Pseudomonadati; phylum Bacteroidota; class Bacteroidia; order Bacteroidales; family Tannerellaceae; genus Parabacteroides; species Parabacteroides sp. Next base: position 18,974 of record NZ_CDRTCT010000009.1, read on the forward strand.
CTTCTGCGCTTAACTGGTCGTCCATGCCGATCTCGCGCTTCACCTTACGGATGCGATCTTCCATCGCCTCCTTGTGAGGATCCCAGTAGATCGGCTTGTGATCGAACTGGCGAGGCTTCCGCACATTATAAAATGAGAATAATGCCATAGTCTTTTATTGTTTGAAAATTCTTTGCTAATGTACGAATTTATTGCTTCTCTTAGGTGATTCCGCCGCTTTTCTTTTCACCACCTCGTAAATGTCATCCTTATCCTTCGGACGCAGATAGTCGAACCAATAAAAATCTTTCAACATCTTTTGGTCGGGCTTGAGGTCCGGGATCGGAGTCATGCTGCCGACCGGACTCGGCCAGATTTTCAATTTATCCAGCTTGTTATCTTTCACCCAGATCGTCAGGAACCCGCTCTTGGTTTCGTTCATCCCGACTTTCGCCCCATCCTTTTCCAACGGATAGAAAATGGATTCGGCATTTCCCGCCACATCGATCCGGCTGAGCGCCTGCCCCTCAAAATAGGCCTTCAGGTCGTTCCCCTTCAACTGGTTATAGTAACTCGAATCGACATGCTGCGCCGCAAAAGCGAACTGGATCACATGGGCATACTCGATCGTACTGTCATTCATATAAATGGCGATCGTATCGCCATACAATTGATATTGTTCGTTCCAGAGAACCGGCTCCGTGTACATATATAATACGGAGTCGCGCGTGTTGAACTGCATGGAGTCGCACACGCCCTGCATATCGGTCCGGTAGAAACGCACACCGTAAAAGGCCTTGATCTCTCGATAAGCAGAATCGACGGTCACCATCTGCAACGTATCGGCATGTAAGAACAAGGTGTCGCCTTGCGAATACTCAAGGAAGCGGGCGCTGTCGGTAGCAAAAGCATATCCGGTCTGTTCATTATAATAGCCATATTCGCCTTGGAGCGTCACATGCTGGGCCGTATCGACCAGGCTCATGTTCCCGTAAACCTCTCCCATGCCCGTATCCCGGTTGTAGAAGATGGAGTCGCCGACCAGGATCTTCTCTCCCGATTCAACCTGCGAGCGGTCCAGCAGAAGGGAGGTGTTGTTCACCGTATCATACCATCCTCTCGAAGTGTGGATCGTGCCGCTGTCCGAAACAATGACAGACGACCCCAAGATGGTAGCGATCTTGGATTCCGTATCATAATGCAAAGTATCGGAATACAACGTGAAATCGGGATTCTCAAGCTGCACGCTGTCATTGAACACAGCCAGCTTCGTCCCCGGAGAATATTGCCCGTAGAAAGAGGAGAGCTGATTGAGGGAATCCACGATCAATCCGCCTTCAAAATAATATCCGATATTCGGAATGCGTTCATAATTGAGGCTATCCGTGAAGAGCGTCACCTGCCCGTTCTCCATCCGGACATTCTCGCGCAGATAAGCGACCTGCGTGTTCCCGTCATAAAAAAGATAATCCCCGTAGACAAACAGGGTGTCACCCTGCTCCATCCTGACATTGCTGAACGCTTCGAGCGAATTGGTCTGCTCGAAGAAATAAGCGCTGTCGCAATACATATATGAACTGTCATGCCGGAAACACACATCGCCGTTCAGGATCTGCGCATCCGGCTTCACGGCCTTATCAAAGGACAACGTATTGGAATGGATCAGGTAGACTTTCGTTTTTTTGGCCGGGACGGTATCCGCCGCGACCTGCAAGCTATCGGTAGCCACCAGGCTGTCCACCGGGGCGGCCGTCACGTCCTGTGCGCTCATGATAATCGTATCTGCACGCACAATGCTATCTTGAGCCTGTGCAAAAGCACAGACCGTCAACAGAAAAAACAGGCCTGTTAAAATAAATCTATTTACACTCCTCATTCTTTAATCCAGCCGGGATACTGGAAGTCACAATTACGCCAGCCGTCGCTGATACGCACGTATGTGCTTTTCTGCTTCTTAATGATCCAGTCATGCAGCAACTCTTCCCGCTTCCGGGATTCGACGATCGACTTCAAAGCCTGATAGTCATCCGATATGTTTGCCTTATGCTGATCCACTCTGGCTTTCAGTTTTACAATAGCAACAATTTCCTTCTGCTTGTCGTTGATCATGGTGAAAGGTTTGGAGATATCGCCCACCTGCATCGTGTAGACCACCTTGCCGATTTCCTGCGGCAACTCGGACATTCCGAATTTCGGAGTGCTATGATTGTCACTTTCATAGTTCTGGTTCACCATCAAACCTTTATTATTTCTCGTGTCCTTGTCGGCAGAGATAAAAGTCGCCGCTTCCTCAAATGTGAATTTCTTTGCCGTCAAGTCGTTGTACAACGAGTCCATGCGCGTCATGCACTCGTTCAATTCCTTGTCCGAAACTTTCGGCTTCAGCAGGATATGGCGGCAGTTGATACGGTCGCCACGCTTTTCGATCAATTGGATAATATGATATCCATATTCGGTCTGCACGATCTGGGAAATCTTTTTCGGATCTTTCAGATTGAAAGCGACGTTGGCAAACTCAGGCAACAAACTGGTCTTGCCCAAAAATCCCAACTCGCCACCTCTTTTGGCCGATTCCGGATCTTCCGAATACAAACGGGCCAATGTCGAGAACTCATATTTCCCGCTGTTGATATCATCGGTAAACTGGCGAAGACGCGCCTTGATGGCATCCGTCTCTTCAAACGGGATCTTCGGTTCCATCGTGATGATCTGCACCTCTACCGTTGTCGGGATATTAGGCAGACTGTCTTTAGACAACTGACTGTAATATTTACGGACTTCGGAAGGCGTCAGCTTGATCTCACCGATCAGCTGGCGCTTCATCTGTTCCACGGTCTGTTGCTCCATGATCATTTCCTTGCGCTCGTCCTTCAGCTGGGAAATCTTTTTACCGAAATATTCCTCCAACTTTTCCTTGGAGCCCAACTGATTGATTGCTAAATTGATCCAACGGTCCGTTTCCTGGATCACCTGGCTTTCGCTCACTTCCACACTATCGATCTTCGCCTGGTTCAGGAACAGTTTCTGAACGGCCATCTGTTCGGGGAGCACGCAATAAGGATCACCGTCGAAACGCTGCCCCTCGTTTTGCAGATACAAACGCTGGCTCTCGATGTCCGAACGCAAAATCGCATCATCTCCTACCACCCACACAATTTCATCGATCACATTATCCTGTGCATACACCACACAAGATAAACAGGCAAGAATGAATACTGTTAAAATCTTTTTCATCATGTACTTCTCTATAAACTGCCGATCACGGTTCCGCGTAAAACTTGACGTCACCGCTCCTGACTGCGTCATTATATAATTCTTCTTCAAATTTCTTCAAAAATTCCACCTTGCGCAGATTCGTCAGCATCTCTACGATCTGCGCACTGGCATAGTCATAAGGCGCCACACTTCCCACAGGCAGATATTCCTTAATATTCAACAGATAGCAATATGTACTATCCGAAACTTCGACAAACTTGTTTGCCTTCAGGAAGTCATTTGCATTCGACACATGCACCGGAATATTATCCATCACCTGGTCGAAGTCCACCCATTTGTCGTAAAAGTAGTCATAAATACTGGCATTCTGCACACTATACTTCTCAATTTTTTCTAAAGAAGCCTCAGAAGTCGATCTATACCATCCCTTTACATCAGCGATCCCGGGGGCATCCACCGGGATTTTCAGGAAGAGGCCTTTCACCAAAGCCTTGTCCAACACAAACTTTTTCTGGTTTTCTTCGTAATAACTCAGCTTGTCGCTTTCCTGAAATTCGGAAGAAAGCCTTTCTCTTATCAACTGCTCCTGATACCGGTAACGGATCAGCGAATGACGGTATTCCTCCACCAGCTTATCCACTTCCGCCTTGTCCTCCCCCTCCAAGTTGCGCAAGGCCACATCGTAGACCAACGCATCCTTCACCCATTTCTTTTCCAGGCTTTCGGCGAGCAACATGCTGTCAGCCGAGGATAATCCGCGCGGGATCAACTGTTTCACCTCCGAACGTCCGAGCGTCCGGTCCTTCACTTTTACCAGCACATCCGCATCATCCGCAGGCTGCGTTCCCTTACAAGAACACAGCAAAGATACGAATGCTATAAAAATGAAGCAATATCTCATATAAAATTCTCTTTATTATTTCTTTGTCATTTTACTCACTTTCTTCACCAGCTTCCAGTTTATCGTCACCGGATATTTCTGATTCAGCCGTTCGATCCACTCGGCCTCCGCCTGGGCCTGTTGGTCCATCGGCTTGTTCCAGATTTCCTTATTACTGATGTCGAACAGCAGGATGCCATCCCGATATTCTTTCATAAGAAGTTCGAACTCCGGATGTTTTGCCGTCAGATTCTTACGTTCGGCAGTGGTCACGATGTCGCGGATAAAAAGGTCGTAAACTTCCTGCATGAAATCTCCCGCATACGATTTCGTTGAGAACGGGCAACGCTGTATATAATAAGCGAACTCGCTCTGGGGGAAATCCGTGCCATTCAGATGAAACAAGGTCTTGTTCATCTCTTTCGCCTTCTCGTAGAAAGCAGGATCGGACGGGAAATAGTCGTTGCACAAGGCTTGCAGTTCGGCGTATGCTTCGGGATAGAAACGATAGCCGTACTCTTTCTTCATCCGCTCGTCGAACGCTCCGTAATATTCGAAGTTCCGTTCCCCCTGCGCCATCTGGCGGGACCACCCTTTTTTCTTGTCATCGAAAGACGGAATGCCTTTCTTCTCGATCAGCCTTATGATGTGATAGCCGAAACGGGTTTGCACCGGCCGTGACAATTCCCCCGGAACGTTCAAGGCGAAAGCAGCCGCTTCGAACGGTTCCACCATCTCGCCGACACCGAAAGCAGGCAACTCGCCTCCCCGCTTGGCCGAACCGGCATCGGATGAATATTCTTTTGCCAACCCGGCAAAGTCCGCCCCGTCTTTCGCTTTCCGGTACACTTCTTCCGCACGCGCCAACGAGTCGGTGAGGACATGCGCCACACGCACCAGCCCCGGATTCTGTTTCCGGCTGTGTATTTTTATGATATGGAAGCCCATAGTTGTCCGGACCGGCAAGGAGACGGAACCGACGGGCATCGAATAAGCGACATTTTCAAAAGCCTTAACCGTCTGCATCGGCAGCAGGCAGTGTACATATTCATAACCGACATTTTCCTTATCGGCATCTTTCAGCTCGTTGCCGACAGCGGCAAAGTCCTCTCCCGCCTGAATGCGGTTATAAGCCTCGATCGCTTTCTGATAGACAGCAACCGTATCTTTCGACAACGTACGCTGCGGCAAACGGAACAAAATATGGCTCAGTTCCAGCACTTCGCCATACCGGTCATATACGGCACGCACGGCCGCTTCCTCTCCGTCCTTATCCGACAGATAACTTGAAGTCAATTGGGCCCGATAGCCATCCAATTCATCTTTGAACGCTTTCGTCTTGTCCAGTCCCAAATCTTCCGCTTCCGCCACTTTCAGCTTGAAGTTCTTGAACAACTCCACATAGGCGTTCACGGATTTACGGTCGGACAGGTTAACTTCGCTATTCTTTTGCGCAATAAAAATAAATTCATCCAAGGGAATCTGCTTTCCGGCAACCGTCATCACAACCGAATCGGCCGGAACTTGTGCATTTCCTGTCATACAAGCGAATACCAAAGATAATACAAGCAACTTCTTCATTAATCCTTCTTTTACCATATCACGATATCGTTTACAAAAATAACACTAATCTAACGGAGATGCAGCCTAAAAAGTACATTGTTCCGTTAAATTAGTGTTTTTTATCAAATACGCTACCATTCAATGTCTGTCACACCTTGTCCGAAAGATCAGCCAACCAACCGTAATTATCGAGAGTACTCATCAGGCAGGCCATATTCACCTCATTCATCAGGAAAGAAATCAATCCGGGAACACACAAGAATGAAATTGGAGAAAAAATAAACAAATAAAAAGCTGATAGCCACCGATAAGTTAACTATATTTGTCAGCAGAAAAGAAGTTACATGCAAAAAAACGACGACATAAAACTCAATTTCTGTCTGAATCCTCTCTCTTTTTTATATGGGGTTGGGGTATGGGTACGAAATCGACTTTTTGATTGGGGTGTTTTACATTCCCAACAATATTCTATTCCTGTGATTTGCATAGGGAACTTATCTGTAGGTGGAACGGGCAAAACTCCCCATACAGAATATATCATTCGTTTACTGAAAGATAAATACCGAATAGCAGTTTTAAGCCGGGGGTACAAAAGAAAAACATCAGGGTTTATTCTTGCCAATCCGGAAAGCACCAGTTTAGAGATCGGGGATGAACCTTTTCAAATGAAAAACAAATTTCCGGATATACTTGTAGCTGTCGATGCTAATCGCCGCCGGGGGATCCAAAATCTTTTATCCCTACCGGAAAAAGACAAACCTGAAGTGATCTTGTTAGACGATGCATATCAACATCGGTATGTGCGCCCCTCACTTTCGATCGTGTTGAGTGACTACCATCGTTTGTTTTATCATGACAAACTAATGCCTACGGGACACCTGCGCGAACCTATAAGCAATATAAACCGAACGGACATTGTGGTTGTTACTAAATGTGACGAAGATATGAAGCCAATTGATTTCCGTATTATTGAAGAAAATATGAAGTTGCGGGCTCATCAGTTACTTTTTTTCACCCATATTGTTTATGGAGAAGTCGAACCAGTATTCCCCTCAGATGCTCGTTCCTTAAACCATAAGAATATCAGGAAAGATGATGATATTTTATTGATATCGGGAATTGCGGCTCCCACTCCGTTTATTCGTAAGGCAGAAGAGTATTCAAACAAAGTGGTACCGATAATTTTTCCCGATCATCATACATTTAGCAAATCGGATTTCAAAAAGTTGGAGGCGACATTCGAAAGGATGACTTCACCGGGAAAACTGATTCTGGTGACAGAAAAAGATGCAGCACGTCTAAAAAACAATCCGCTTGTTCCGGAAAGTTGGAAGAAATTTTTATATTATCTGCCGATTGTAATCCGGTTTTGCAATGAGCAGAACTTTGATGAGACAATAAAAAAACATATCATCACATTCAAAAAAAATAGTATTTTACAAAACAAATATGAGCAACAGAACAGAAATATCAACATTAGGTGAATTCGGTTTGATCCGCCACCTGACTGACAGAATTGAAATAAAAAACGATAGTACGATAAAGGGCGTAGGTGACGATGCCGCAATCCTTTCCTATAAGGATAAACAAGTGCTTATCACCACCGACCTGCTATTAGAAGGTATTCATTTCGACCTGACTTATGTACCGCTAAAACATCTCGGATATAAATCGGCTGTTGTAAATTTCTCCGATATCTACGCAATGAACGGCCTGCCCAAGCAGATCACTGTATCGCTTGGCATCTCCAAACGTTTTTCTGTTGAAGATGTAGAAGATTTTTATGCCGGGCTAAAGTTAGCCTGCGATGTGTATGGGGTCGACATTGTGGGAGGAGATACTTCTGCATCTCTCACAGGACTTTGCATCAGTATCACTTGTATTGGAGAAGGAGAAAAAGACAAGGTCGTTCTTCGCAGCGGAGCCAAAGAGACGGATTTGATATGTGTTTCCGGTGATTTAGGAGCCGCTTATATGGGATTGCAGTTACTTGAACGCGAAAAGCGGGTATTTAAAGGTGAAAAAGATTTCACACCGGATTTTACAGGCAAAGAATATCTATTGGAACGCCAGCTAAAACCGGAAGCCCGTAAAGATATTGTCGAGATGCTTCATTGTGCTGGGGTTATCCCTACAGCAATGATGGACATATCAGACGGTCTTTCTTCCGAACTTTTACATATATCAAAAGAAAGCAATGTTGGATGTCGCATATATGAAGATAGAATTCCTATCGATTATCAAACTGCTGCGATGGCTGAACAATTTAATATGAACTTGGTAACCGCAGCTTTAAATGGCGGTGAAGACTATGAACTACTTTTCACTGTTCCTCTCACCGATCATGACAAAGTCTCTGAAATGAAAGGTATTAAAATAATTGGTCACATCACAAAACCCGATCTCGGTAACTACCTGGTAGGTCGCGATGGAGGCGAAGTCGAATTAAAAGCACAAGGTTGGAATTCTCTGGAAGAATAAAAATTCAATAAAAAGTCGCTCTATCTATTGCAAGATTCAAAAAAGTCCGTATCTTTGCACCCGTTAAACAAAACAACGGTGCCATAGCTCAGTTGGTAGAGCAAAGGACTGAAAATCCTTGTGTCCCCGGTTCGATTCCTGGTGGCACCACTTTGTAAAAATGCTAATTGCTAATAATAAAGCGGTTAGCATTTTTACTTTATCTCGATTCTTGAACATTGATACAGTTTTGATACCACACACAATATCAAGCATCTCGTACATCGACATGTCTACTGTATATTTCCCGTCTTTCAGACAGTAGTAACAGAAGATACTTCTTTAAGATAATGATTTTCTATTTGGCAATCTTTTGATTTCTAAAAGGCGTTCTATATCACTAAACAACACGGTATTTTTCAACTCAAACATAATCCACTTACCGTCATGATAAATAGTAGCTTCATCATATAATGTTTGTACTTCTTTTGAGAACAGTTCTCGTTGCATTTCAAATTTATCACGTTCTCCTTTGCCTAATATAACCATAAAGCCAAAGGAATTTTCTTTAGCGTATAAAGCGCAGAGAGTTTTTCCACCTCTGCGATACTTATATTCATATTTCCATTTTTTCCCGCCACTGTTCCACAACCGTTCCATCTCATACTTATGCTCAATTAAAAGACAGAGGGTATTCCATATTTGATAAAGTCCTTTTCCTATCAAAGACTCTATAACTTCCGGAGTAGGTATTTGAAAGTCTTTCTCCATGACAAATTGTAACAACTTGATTTATATGGCAAAATAGCTATTTTTTTATTTATTCAGTTATCTAAAAGGTTGCCCTACATCGACCGGCTTTATAGCCGGAATGCGGACAACCTTTTATAAAATATAAGTATATTACAAGTCTTTACTATTCTCCCCTACTGTAATTCGGAGCCTCCTGCGTTATTGCCACATCATGCGGATGGCTTTCCAAGACTCCCGCATTCGTGATACGCGCAAACTTGGCATTATGCAATTCGCCGATATTATGCGCTCCGCAATATCCCATTCCGGCACGTAATCCGCCTACCATCTGGTAGATGACTTCATACAACGAGCCTTTATACGGAACGCGGGCAGCAATGCCTTCCGGAACCAGCTTTTTCACATCGTCTTCGACATCCTGGAAGTAGCGATCTTTCGAACCTTTCTGCATGGCCTCCAACGACCCCATCCCACGGTACGACTTGAACTTACGCCCGTTGAAGATGATCGTTTCGCCCGGCGACTCTTCGACACCGGCCAACAAGGATCCCATCATGACGGAAGATCCTCCGGCTGCAATCGCTTTCACGATATCACCCGAATAGCGCAGGCCGCCATCGGCAATCAATGGGACGCCTGTGCCCTTAAGCGCCTTCGCCACATCGTAGATGGCAGACAGTTGGGGAACACCCACACCTGCAATCACGCGGGTCGTACAAATGGAACCCGGACCGATACCCACTTTTACGGCATCCGCACCGGCTTCAACCAAGTATTTGGCAGCTTCGCCCGTTGCGATATTACCGACCACACAATCGATATGCGGGTACTGGGATTTGATCTGCTTCAACACGTTGACAACCCCTTTGGAGTGTCCGTGGGCCGTATCGATCACCAGCGCATCCGCACCGGCTTCAACCAACGCAGCCACACGTTCGAACGTATTGAAGGTCACGCCTACGCCGGCAGCCACACGCAGGCGGCCTTTTGAATCCTTGCAGGCGGTCGGTTTATCTTTTGCCCGTGTAATATCTTTATAGGTAATCAGGCCGACCAGCTTGTTATGGCTGTCGACAACCGGAAGTTTCTCGATCTTATGCTGTTGCAGGATGCTGGCAGCAGCTTCCAAATCGGTCGACTGGTCTGCGACAATCAGGTTTTCTTTCGTCATCACCTCGTCGACCGAACGGTTCATATCCCGTTCGAAACGCAGATCACGGTTCGTCACGATACCCACCAGACAGCCCGATTCGTCGACGACGGGAATGCCCCCGATCTTATATTCCTTCATCATCCCCAAAGCATCGCCGACGGTCTTTCCTCTCGTAATGGTGACGGGGTCATAGATCATACCGTTCTCGGCACGTTTCACGCTCTGAACCTGCTTGGCCTGTTCTGCAATCGTCATGTTCTTATGGATCACACCGATACCGCCTTCGCGGGCGATCGCAATTGCCATCTTCGCTTCGGTAACCGTATCCATGGCTGCCGAAACCATCGGGATATTCAAAGCGATGTTGCGGGAAAACCGTGTCGTAAGATCGACATTCCGAGGGAGGACTTCCGAATAAGCCGGAATCAACAACACATCGTCGAACGTCAATCCGTCCATAACCACTCTATCTGCAATAAATGACATAGAACTTATGCTTTAAAATTATTATTATTTAATTTGCCATCTCCGACAGGAACTTAATACGGACGAGACGGATCTCTTCTTCCGTATAGTCGCCGCCCAATTCCTCAATGGCATCTTCCAGATCGTCCGTTTCCGAGTCCTTGAAATATTCATAAATGTCGTCGATATGGTCTTCGTCCATCACATCGTTCACAAAGTAGTCGATATTGATGCGGGTTCCGGAATAAACGATCGCCTCTACTTCGTCGAGCAGTTCGTTAAACTCCAACCCGTTCGTCATGGCAATCTCGTCTAACGCCACCTTACGGTCGATGCGCTGGATGATCGAAACCTTCAGTTTGGATTTGTTAGCAACGGTGCGGACGCGAAGGTCTTCGGGACGTTCGATCTCGTTTTCTTCCACGTGTTTCTTGATCAATTCAACAAACTCCTTGCCATATCTCTTTGCCTTACCAGCTCCGACACCCGGAATATTCTGCAATTCCTCCAATGTCACCGGATAGGTGGTGGCCATCGCTTCCAGAGACGGGTCCTGGAAAATAACGAAAGGAGGCACTTCCAGACGTTTGGACAGCTTCTTGCGCAAATCCTTCATCATCGAATAGAGGATCGGGTCGACGGCACAGGTCGCTCCACCACGTACGGGGACTTCTTCTTCCTCTTCGTCGAATTCGTTGTCCTCGGTAATCTTGAAAGAGACCGGTTTCTTGATAAATTCTTTTCCTTTATCCGTAATCTTCAACAAGCCGTAGTTTTCGATGTCCTTGGCCAGGTATCCCGCAATCAGGGCCTGACGGATAACGGCATTCCATCTCTTCTCATCTTCATCCGAACCGGAACCGAAAACTTCCAGTTCATTGTGTTTGTAAGATTGTATTTCGGAGGTCTCGTTGCCAACCAACATATTGACAATATATTCTGCCTTGAATTTTTCCTTTAACGTACTTATTACTTCAAGTACGGCGCTTAATAATTCCTTTGCTTCCACTTTCTTCTTGGGGTTCAAACAATTATCACAATTTCCACAATTTTCTTCCAGGTATTCTTCACCGAAATAGTGCAACAAGACTTTTCGTCGGCATACGGAAGTTTCGGCATATGCGGCAGTTTCCAGAAGCAGCTGCTTCCCTATCTCCTGCTCGGCCACCGGTTTCCCCTGCATGAATTTTTCCAACTTCTGCAAATCTTTGTAGGCATAAAAGGCGATACACTGGCCCTCGCCGCCATCACGGCCGGCTCGTCCGGTTTCCTGGTAATATCCTTCGAGGCTTTTGGGAATATCATAATGGATGACATACCGCACGTCGGGCTTGTCGATCCCCATGCCGAAAGCGATTGTAGCGACGATCACGTCCGCTTTTTCCAGCAGGAACGCATCCTGGTTGCTCGAACGCTGCTGCGTCTCCATGCCGGCATGATAAGGGAGCGCCTTGATGCCGTTTGCTTTCAGTATATCGGCAAACTCTTCCACCTTCTTACGGCTCAAGCAATAGATAATACCGGATTTCCCCTCGTTGGATTTAATATATTTGATAATCTCGCGGTCGATATTCGCCGTCTTGGGACGAATCTCATAATATAAATTAGGACGGTTGAAGGAGGATTTAAAGACAGAGGCGTCGATCATTCCCAGGTTTTTCTGGATATCGTGCTGCACCTTCGGAGTGGCTGTCGCCGTCAAGGCAATCAACGGGCGTTTGCCGATTTCGTTTATGATGGGACGGATACGACGGTATTCCGGGCGGAAATCATGTCCCCATTCGGAAATACAATGGGCTTCGTCTACAGCATAAAACGAAATATCGATTTGACGCAGGAACTCCACATTCTCATCCTTGGTCAACGATTCCGGAGCCACATAAAGCAACTTCGTCCGGCCGCTGCGGATGTCGTCTTTCACTTGGTCGATAGCCGATTTATTCAAGGAAGAGTTTATGAAATGGGCAACCCCGTCCTCTTCGCTGAAATTGCGCATGGCATCCACCTGGTTTTTCATCAGGGCTATCAAGGGAGAAATCACAATGGCCGTCCCCTGCATCATGAGAGAAGGCAGTTGGTAACACAAAGATTTTCCTCCTCCGGTCGGCATCAATACAAAGGTATCATTACCTGCCAACACATTTTCGATGATCGCTCTTTGATTTCCTTTAAAAGTTCCAAAACCAAAATGTTTTTTGAGCGCTTCCGTTAATTTATCCTTCTTCGCCATACTTATTCATATTTTAAAAACCGCCGATCAGGCCATCTGTAGACGGTTTACGTCCGATTTTTCAAACTTTTCCTTCGCATACTCCAGCGTAACATGGAGCTTCTTTTTATTTGCGGATGGCATACTGTACATGGCATCCATCATCACAGCCTCCACAATGGAACGCAAGCCGCGTGCTCCCAATTTGAATTCAAGCGCCTTGTCGACAATGAATTCGAACACGTCTTCGTCAAATGTCAGTTTAATATCATCCATCGCAAACAATTTGATGTATTGCTTGATGATCGAGTTCTTCGGTTCCGTCAGGATATTACGAAGCGTGCTCCTGTCCAACGGGTTCAAATAGGTCAAGATAGGCAGACGTCCGATGATTTCCGGAATCAGGCCGAACGATTTCAGGTCGGTTGGCGTGATATATTTCAGCAGATTGTTACGATCCACCTGCGCCGTGTTTTCGTTTGCGGCGTATCCTACGACACGGGTATTCAAACGCTGGGCGATTTTCTTCTCTATTCCGTCGAAAGCGCCACCACATACAAACAGGATATTCTTCGTATCCACGGCAATCATTTTCTGTTCCGGATGCTTGCGGCCTCCCTGCGGGGGCACGTTCACAATGGAACCTTCCAAGAGTTTCAGCAAGCCTTGCTGCACGCCTTCGCCGCTCACATCACGGGTAATAGAGGGATTGTCGCTCTTACGGGCGATCTTGTCTATTTCGTCGATAAAGACGATACCGCGTTGCGCCGCCTCCACGTCATAATCGGCCGCCTGCAACAGGCGGGTCAAAATGCTTTCTATGTCCTCCCCCACATAACCGGCTTCCGTCAGGACCGTCGCATCCACAATGGCGAACGGTACATGAAGCAGTTTGGCGATCGTACGGGCAAGCAGCGTTTTGCCTGTACCCGTAGCACCCACCATAATAATATTCGATTTCTCGATCTCGACATCATCCGATGTCACTTTCTGGATCAAACGTTTGTAGTGATTATACACTGCAACCGACAGATAACGTTTCGCGTCGTCCTGTCCGATCACATATTGGTCCAGAAAAGCCTTAATATCCTCCGGCTTCGGCAGGTCTTTCTTGTTCAACCCGAAAGAACTCCCTTTGCCAGGCATTTGTTCTTTTACTATTTCGTACGCTTGCTGTGCACATTCATCGCAGATAGCACCCGAGATTCCGTTAATCAACATATTAACGTCCCGGGCACTGCGCCCGCAAAACGTACAGCTATCGCCTGTTTTGGCCATTCCGTATTTGTTTTTTAAAAGGGGCTTTTGAGACAGCCCCTTACATTAATATTATTTGTTACGAACCAGGACTCTATCAACCATACCGTAGGCCAAGGCTTCTTCTGCCGTCATCCAGTAGTCACGGTCGCTATCGTGTTCAACCTTTTCATAAGGCTGGCCGGAATGAGTCGATATAATCGTGTAGAGTTCCTTCTTTACTTTCAGGATTTCACGGGCTGTGATCTCGATATCCGAAGCCTGTCCCTGCGCACCGCCTAACGGCTGGTGGATCATCACGCGGGAATGAGGCAACGCCATACGCTTGCCTTTCGTTCCGGCTACCAGCAATACCGCAGCAAAAGAAGCAGCCATGCCCGTGCAGATAGTCGACACGTCACTACTGATAAACTGCATCGTGTCATAAATGCCATATCCTGCATAAACAGAACCGCCGGGCGAATTGATATAAATTGAAATATCCTTGCCGGGATCGCTTGAATCCAGATACAACAACTGCGCCTGGATTACATTTGCCGTATAATCGTCAACCTGTGTACCTAAAAAAATGATACGGTCCATCATCAACCGTGAAAAAACGTCCATCTGAGCAACGTTCAATTGGCGCTCTTCGATAATCGTCGGAGATATGTAACTGCTGGTTATATTCATATAACTGTCCAGCGCGTTACTGTTCATCCCTAAATGCTTCGTTGCATACTTTCTGAAATCTTCCATAATCTATAGTCTTATTGTGTTGCCGAAAAGTCATAAAAAAAGGGATTCCCCTCTTACTTATCGGAATAACAAAGTTATAAATAAATTTCTGAAAGAAACAACTTATTTGCTGTCCGATAAGATATTTTTTCGAGAGAAAGCCCTTTTTAGATAAAAAAAGCAGCTACTGCTGCTTTTTCTGGTCGTTTTATTCTTCAAAAAGTTTATTGAACTCGTCGGCTGTCACATCCTTAGTATCCAGCTCGACCTGTCCTTTCAACCAGCCTGCCAGTTTTTCTTCAACCGCACGGTCGATGATATTCTGCAGCGTCTGCTTGTTTTTCAAAATGTCTTTAGCATAGTTAGCCAATATGTCTTCCGGCACGGAAAGCATTCCATACTGGGCGAACTGTGCTTTCGCTACACGTTTGGCGAAGTCTTCGATGTCAGCATCTTCCACTTTCAATCCGTTTTCCTTCACCAGATTTTCTTTGATCAACTGATATTTCAAATCTTCTATGATCTGAGGATATTCTTCGTCGATCTTTTCTTTCGTGTTCTTGTCATTGGCAACCAGCAACCAACGTTTCAGCAGGTCTTCAGCAAATGCCAGTTCACCGGCTTTCTGAACCAGCAGGTCACGGGCGTCAACCAGGAATTTGAAGTCGCTCTGCGGAGTAAACTGTTCAGCCAGAGCTTCACGGATCTTGTTCTTGAATTCTTCTTCGCTGGTGACGACACCTTCGCCGAAGACTTTGTCAAACAATTCCTGGTTCAGTTCTGCATTCTTATGACGAGTCACTTCTGTGATTTCAAAACTGAAATCGCCAGTGATACCGCTAACGGCTGCTTTGTCCACTTTCAGGAAAGAAGCGATTTCGGCTTCTGCACCTTCATATGCCTTGTTCGGATTGAATACGATTACGGAGTTCTTCTTTGCACCGATGAATTTGGCTTTTTCAGCTTCATCCTTAATATACATCGGCATCAAAACGGCATCTTCAACAACGATACCTCCTTCTTTCGGAGAACCGTTTTCCAGTTCGGCAACCGTACCTTTCACCAAGTCTTTTTCTTCTACATCCTCAACCTGGTCGTATGCTCCGAAGTTAGCCTGATAAGCCTCAACTTGTTTGCCGATCATTTCGTCGTCGATATTAACTTGGTAATAAGGAACTTTGTCATTTTTGGACAGTTCGATCTTGATTTCCGGAGCCAACGCTACATCAAAACAAAATTCGAAGTCTTCCTGAGTATCGAAGTTGATTTCTTTCTGTTCAGTTTCGTTAGGCAGCGGTTCACCCAAAAGGTTCAGTTTGTTTTCACGGATATAGTTGTACAGATTTTCAGAAACCAGTTTATTGATTTCATCAGCCAATACATGCTTACCATACATTTTCTTTACCATACCCATCGGGACCATACCTTTACGGAAACCCGGTACATCTGCTTTCTGACGGAAACTGCGAAGGCTCTTTTCAACCTTGTCTGCATAGTCAGCTTTCACTATTTCCAATTTCACAATGCCTTTTGTAGCATCAATGTTTTTAAACGAAACGTTCATTCTGAATGATTTATTTAATTAATAGTCTTGTTCGAATTTTAGGGTGCAAAATTAGACTTATTCTTTTAATCTCGCAAATTGTTTGCTTAATTTGTTATAACCGAGATAAATTTAGGAGCAATATTATTTTTTTCAAGCTAAAATGTTGTTTATCTAAAATAAATGCATTCCTTTGCGATGTGAAAGGGCATTAACCTTGAACGTACCTAACATTGTTTTTTATTTCTTCATTTACTCGTTACTTGTCGAATATCTCTCACTGTTACGAAATTCCGGTTTACAACTTTCATTAAGTAACAATTTTATTTTTTTAATTTTCTATTTTTATGAACATTTATGTTGGTAACCTGAACTATCGTGTTCGGGAAGATGATTTGAAACAAGTAATGGAAGAATACGGTACGGTTGAATCCGTAAAGATCATCAAAGACCGTGAAACAGGCAAATCAAAAGGCTTTGGTTTCGTTGATATGCCGGACGATGAAGCTGCCAAGAAAGCGATCGCCGAGTTGAACGAAGCTGAATTCGAAGGCCGTCAGATGGTAGTTAAAGAGGCCCGTCCTAAATAATTACTTTTCCAGGAAAAAATAAGAAACTTCTGCTTATCTTTGGGCAGAAGTTTTTTTATGCTTAAAAATATGTTCTTAAAAGGTATATATGCCGGAAGGCCGGCCATCTTCCAATTGATCGTCCTGCTTCTGCTGGTTCTCGCAGGTGCAGTTTTCTCATCGCTGATTGTTATGGGGTCATTCTACATGATCTATGGTTTGCAGACCGAGATAACGCAATATCCCGACATGATGCGTTTGCTACAACTTTTTTCAGCTATCGGGACATTTCTCTTCCCGGCATTGTCACTTGCGTGGTTGTGCAGCAACAATCCGAAAGAATATCTGTCGATCGGGAAAATACCTAAAGGACATATTTTGTTTCTTACGTTTCTAAGTGTCTTTTTACTTTCTCCTACCATCAGTCTGACCGGATTACTGAACAAGCAGATGGAATTACCTTCTTTTATGGGGCCTGTTGAAAACTGGATGCGGTCACAAGAAGAAACCGCCGAACGGTTAACCTTGACATTGCTGGCAGGGAAGGGGATCATAACCCTGCTTTTTAACCTGATCGTCATTGCCGTGGCTGCCGGAGTGACAGAAGAATTCCTTTTCAGAGGCGCTTTACAACGGATTATCGGGAAATGGACACATAATCATCATATCGTTATCTGGAGTGCAGCCATTATTTTCAGTGCTTTCCACATGCAGTTTTTCGGTTTCCTGCCCCGTATGCTGTTAGGCGCTTATTTCGGATATTTGCTCTATTGGAGCCGGAATATCTGGATACCGGTCTTTGCCCATTTCGTCAACAATGCATTTGCCGTAATCAGCATGTCGAACGCCCGGTTGAAAGATAATGAATTTATCACCGGGGATATCTCCACAGAAAATCTGCTGCCTTACACAATTGTAGCCATTATCACGCTTTATCTGTTTCATTATTGTACTAAACACATAAAAAAACAACTCGCAGACCAATAAAAAGTCAGAAATCTTTTTTGCGAAGCACAAAGTCTTTACCCAGATATTTTTCACGCACAATTTCGTTCTCGGCCAACTGCTCGGCTGTTCCCTGGAAAAGTACTTTTCCTTCGAACAGCAGGTAGGCGCGGTCACAGATGCTCAAAGTCTCGTACACGTTATGGTCCGTGATCAAAATCCCGATATTCTTGTGTTTCAGCTTCGCGACAATGCTCTGGATATCTTGCACGGCAATCGGGTCTACTCCGGCGAACGGTTCGTCAAGCATGATAAATTTCGGATCGATAGCCAGACAGCGGGCAATCTCGGCACGTCGGCGTTCACCTCCGGACAACTGGTCCCCTAAATTCTTCCGTACCTTATTCAAGCCGAATTCGGCAATGAGGCTTTCCAGTTTTTCTTTCTGGTATTCAGGAGTCGTCTCAGTCATTTCCAGTACGGAACGGATATTATCCTCCACCGTCATTTTACGAAAAATAGACGCCTCCTGGGCCAAGTAACCGATACCGTTACGGGCGCGTTTATACACAGGAAACTTCGTGATCTCCATATCGTTCAAGAATATCTTCCCTTCATTGGGAGTCACCAATCCTACCGTCATATAGAAAGTTGTCGTTTTCCCGGCTCCGTTCGGTCCGAGCAATCCCACGATCTCTCCCTGCTTCACATTGATCGAAACATGATTTACAACGGTACGCGTCTTATATTTCTTAACGAGATCCTCCGTACGGAGTACCATTTGTTGTTCGTCTGCCATATCCAATATCTTTACCGCAAAGAAACGGAATTAATTCCTTCTATACAAATTGTTTTGAATTTACAGAAAAAACGACTCGAAATACGAGTCAACCGAC
This sequence comes from Parabacteroides sp., assembly GCF_977054455.1. Classification (NCBI taxonomy): domain Bacteria; kingdom Pseudomonadati; phylum Bacteroidota; class Bacteroidia; order Bacteroidales; family Tannerellaceae; genus Parabacteroides; species Parabacteroides sp. Next base: position 37,579 of record NZ_CDRTCT010000009.1, read on the forward strand.
AATAAGCCAACTTCCCAAATTTCGCTCCTCCGCACTGAAAGAGACACCGACTTTTATCAACTTGCGGCCATCTGCAAAATAAGGGATCAAATAACCTTTTTCATCTATTTGCCGGAGCGCATCTTCGACACTACCATCAAGTTTAAATTCAAAAACATAGATAAAGTCAGGAGTACGGACTACAGCATCTGCACGTCCCCGACAACTCTGTATCTCAACATCGGCATATTGCCCTAACAGTTTGAAAACCAAGTAAAAAACAACCTGATAGTGGCGTTCGGTCTTTTCATTCAAAGCATACGGAAAATCGGCAAAAAAGGATTTCAAGCGAGTGAGAAAAGCCTCGGTTTCGCCGGCCCACAATTCATCGTTGAATTTACCGATATAAAACGGACCGTCAGCACCAGATACCGGCGTGTAAAGCGGAATCAGAAAATTCAGGAATCCATATTTCACTTCTTCATTCGGATAGCCCAATTTATAGAGGGCATAGCGGTTATTAAATCCTTTAATTGTCAGATAACCACTCTGATAAAGCATGGGGACAGGATTCCGGTAATCCGCACGATAATCGGTCAGGCTTGCAGCCGTCACTTCGATTCCTTCCAAATCACGGAGATCATAGTTCGTCTTCTTCAACAAATCGACTAAAAAGGTTGGTGTACCGGTAGCAAACCAGAAATTAGCCAATCGCTTTTTTGATAATGCACTTAATACACTGAAAGGATTGAACATGCCTTCCACAGCATCTTCACAGAAATAATAACCATCATACATTTGAGCCATCTTAGCAAGGATTCCGTCAAAAGAAAGTTTTTCCTTTTCCGCCAATGCCCATAACTCAGGTTCGAAATTTTCAGCAATTTCCCGACAGGTCAAACCGCAAAGTTCAGCATATTGCTCATCCAAACTAATATCATTCAACTGGTTTAATGTACTAAAGACGCCTACCTGGGCGAATTTAGTGACTCCGGTTATAAATATAAACCGTATATAAGGATCGGCACTTTTCAACACCGTATAAAAAGCAGTCAAAATGCGACGAAATTCATCCTGCAAATCCGTATCATGAAAAGTCTGTAACAAAGGTTTATCGTACTCATCAACCAAAATGACAACACGCTGTCCTGTTTTTTCATAAGCTGTACGAATCACATTCATAAAACGAATGGAAGAACTAATCTCGACCGACTCTATACCATATCGTTTTTCCCAATTAAGCAGCTGTTCATTCAACTTACCCTCCAAACGTGCTCCAGAGTCATATTTCTCCGCATTCAAATCCAAATGCAGCACCGGATATTCAATCCAGTCTTTCTCCAGTTGTCCTATCGCTAACCCTTCAAACAGCTCTTTCTTTCCCTGAAAATAGGCCTCTAATGTAGACAGTAAAAGACTTTTGCCAAATCTCCTGGGGCGGCTCAGGAAATAGGGCAAGCCGGATTCAGCCAACTGATAAACAAAAGCTGTTTTATCCACATACAAAAAGCCCTCCATACGAAGTTTTTCAAAACTCTGTATCCCAATCGGTAATTTACGCAACGTAACTGTACTCATATTTCTTTATTTTCAGAATAAGACAAATGTAAGAATATAATCTTGAATAATCGATTATATTCTATAAAACAAAATACTCAAAGGCTGTGTTTCCGAACAACTCGTCCATGCGTCCTTATTGACTTACAGCCCAGTTTAGTTTAGATACAAACCAGAAGTATCAAGCAGGAAATGAACAGTTGTTCCCAGATTTGCGTTATATTTGCAGACTGTAATTGAATAGAAACATAATAAATGATGAATAAAGCATTACATCAAGTAGGTGAGTATGTCATGTTGATGGGGAAATGCATCTCCGTTCCAAACCGGTGGAGCATGTTCTTCAAGCAGCTGATAAAGGAAATATACAAATTAGGAGTCGATTCGCTCTGGATTGTCATTATCATTTCCATTTTTATCGGTACGGTTATCGCCATCCAGATTTCGCTGAACATCAGTTCACCGCTTATCCCTAAATTCACGATCGGATACACGACACGTGAAATTATCCTGCTGGAATTCTCTTCTTCCATCATGTCGTTGATTCTGGCGGGTAAAGTCGGTAGCAACATTGCCTCCGAGATCGGGACCATGCGTGTGACGGAGCAGATCGACGCGATGGAGATCATGGGAGTCAACTCCGCCAATTTCCTGATCCTGCCGAAGATGGTCGGTATGATGACTTTCATTCCGGTATTGGTTATCTTCAGTATGTTCACCGGTATTTTGGGAGGTATCGCAGCCAGCCATTCCACGGGCACAGGTATGACTCCCGCCTCTTTCGAATATGGTTTGCAGTTCTATTTCAATGAGTTCTACATCTGGTACTCCATCATTAAATCCGTCGTGTATGCGTTTATTATTTCATCCATAGCCGCCTATTTCGGTTATAATGTGAAAGGCGGTGCACTGGAAGTAGGCAAAGCCAGTACGAACGCAGTCGTTATGAGCAGTATCATGATTCTGCTGGCCGACGTGATCTTAACCAACTTAATGCTGACATAAAAAATGGTAGAAGTAAAACATATCACCAAGTCCTTTGAAGGACGCGTTGTCCTGAATGACATCAGCGCCGTCTTCGAAACGGGAAAAACAAACCTGATTATCGGGCGAAGCGGCTCCGGGAAAACGGTTCTTATCAAAAATATTATCGGGTTGATGCGTCCGGATTCGGGAGAGATTTTGTATGACGGCCGTGACTTGACATCGATGGATAAGCACGAATTGAACATGTTGCGCCGTGAAATGGGTATGCTGTTCCAAGGATCGGCCTTGTTCGACAGCATGACGGTTTTGGAAAATGTCATGTTCCCGCTGGATATGTTCTCAAACGACACTTACAAAGACCGCCTGAAACGCGCCCAATTCTGTCTGGATCGTGTGAACCTGTCGGAAGCCGGCCATCTCTATCCGTCCGAGATCAGCGGCGGTATGATGAAACGTGCCGCTATTGCCCGCGCCATCGCCCTGAACCCGAAATATCTGTTCTGTGACGAACCGAACTCCGGCCTGGACCCCAAGACTTCGTTGATTATCGACGACCTGATCCACGATATCACCGCCGAATACAAAATGACGACTATCATCAACACGCATGACATGAACTCCGTCATGAATATCGGTGAAAACATTATATTCATCAAAGAAGGCGTAAAAGAATGGCAGGGTAACAGCAAGGAAGTCATCACTTCCAAGAACAAAGCACTGAACGACTTCATCTTCGCTTCCGACCTGTTCCGTAAGGTAAAAGAGGTCGAGGAATTCGAACTGAAGGAAGAAGGACAGAAAGCAAAATAAAAAGTACAATTAAATAACGAACAGCATAAATAGAGATTGATTTGTAAAAAGCAATCATCAGAAGTCGAAAAGCCCCGAAGACATCAATACCTCCGGGGCTTTTTTGTTTATAGCTTTCGCCCTTCACAGGGTTACGGCTATTTGAACTTTTAAATTCAATATACTTTAGTATTATTAATATTAAATCTGACCGCTTGTTCGCCTGTCGCAGGGTAATTGCCGTTGTTTTGTAGAGATGCACGGCCGTGCATCTCTACGTGACGGTGGCACGCGGCCAAACATTTTAGAATTATTTGATTATAAATTCAATCTTATTTTACGATTGCCTTTACAGCTTCTTCGCCTTCAACAGCTACTACGACCACGCCCTGAGGAGCAGAGATTATAGCGTTGTCGGATGTGATGACCGTGTTGGCAACAGTCTGGCCGAGGATGTTAGAGATAACAACCTTCTTGCCGGCAGCACCAGCGATTGTTACCTGACCTTCACCGGCAATAACAGTTACTTCAGATACTTCAACGCCTTCGTTGGCAGTAGGAGCTTCAGCATCTTCGACAGCGACTTTCAAAGCATCTGCTTTTTGAGCAGTAACAACCAATGTGCCATTGACATTCTGAACATATTTATTTTCGTTCAAGATGTTGTAGTAGCCTTCGTTATCCTTGTCAACCAGGAAGTTGAAACGGAAATAGTTGATACCTTTCTTCGGTTCGGCGATCGTAGCGGTTGCTTTGCCGTCCAGTGTCAGCGTGTCACCTGCAACGACCAGAGAATCTGCACCGTAGCGAACAGCATCACGGAACTGGATTCTTGTCTTGCCATCGTAAGTGTACTGTTCTTTGTCAATTGTCGCGTCCTTGGCAGAATCGGCAGCGACATACATATACAGTCTCTTGGCAGCAACAGCTTCCGTGTCTTCTGTACCTTCAACGGCAGCGATACCCTTTGTCACGTAGTAAGACGGAGTAACCAAGTCTTTACCTTCATTGTCAGTGTAACGTGCAGTATCCAACCAGAATGTGAAGTCAACCTTTTCGTAAGCAGCCTTCAAGTCGCCTTCGCGTGCAACGGCACCGAAATTGTCCTTGCCTACGGCAACGAGGTCACCGTTGATAGCCTTCAGCTGTACATGTTTCGGAGCAGTAAACAGACTTGCAGGAGTCGGTTCGGTTGCAACGTAGAACAGGTCATTTCTTACCTCCTTATCAGAAGATTCCAAAATACCGCTTTGGGCATTTACGGTTGCTTTCTGATCGTTAAATTCGTAAGAAAGAGCCTTGCTTGTAGCACTTGCATCTTGTTCCGGTTCAGCTTCAACCAATACGTATGTATCGGCATTGTCTGTTGCAATGAAATAGAAGGCTGTCTTAACTGCGTTATATTTCTTTGTTGCACCGTTTGCATCAGTATAAGACAGTTCTTCATTATACTTGTTTTCATCCTTTGTCAAGATGTAACCGTTTCCGGCTTCATTCAGAACCAAGTATTCGCCTTTGGCGGTCTTGATATAGTACGGCTGGTATTCCAGAGTGTCGATACCTGCTACTTTTGCACCGTACTGTACCGGAGCAACAGCTGCTTCCAAGTTATACAACACTTCGTCAGCTGCCACCATGATAGAAGAGTCGTTCTTCATGTGCAAATACAGATCCTTCATGTAAGGAGAAGCAGAGTGGATCATGAATGATTTGTTTACCAAGTCATATTCAGGAGCAAACTTGTAACCGATCTGCTTTTCAACATCTTTACCAGTGTAAGCGATATTAGCGTCAACCAACATCAAAGAGTCAGTGCCGATTACGATACTGTCACTACCTAATACGTCTGTCAAACCGGAAGCAGACCATGCATCGCCTGTACCACGGTTGTAGATCGTATAGCTACCCTTTGCAGCACCTGCCGTTTTCACGAATACATACTGGCTGTACGGGTTGAATGCCTGGCCTTCTGCCAAATATTCGCTCTGTGCAACCGGGCTTTCGTTGAAGAAGAAGCCTTCGCCTTTGTTTTCTTTATTGTCACGATACTTGTTCAAGTCTTTCAGGTAATAAACCTTCGTTACATCAACATCAGCAGTACCACCGAAGTCGGGGGCAGTTTTATAAGGCTGAACCAATGGTTCGATGTAACCGGTCATAGAAGTAGCAACTGTCAGAACCTTTGTATCGTTCAATTCACGCAATGCGATAGTGGCAGCATCTGTTCCGGCAGCACGTTGGGGCAGACCTTTGATAAAGAAGGCAGTACCGGATGCTTCAGCTGCTATACGTTGCAAGCCTTCGGCTGCTTTTACAAATGCCTTGAATTTGGCTAATTTCGTATTAGTCTTATTCGCATCATCTTTTACCCATGCTTGTGCAGCTGTCAGGACACCGCCGGCTGCATTCGCTGCAGTTCCTCCATTAGCTAACGCGTTGGTTGTAAATAAAGATCCTGCAAACTTCGCATTGTAACCGTCTGCGGTTCGAGAATCTTTTACAGCTTCAGTCAACCAGTTGGAAACTGCTGTAGCCAAGTTCTTCATGGCATTGCCCGTTTCTGCGTTTGCTTCCGTATAGCCAGGTATATCGGCTGCCTGAGCGCCTGTTACTGCAGCTACATCAGCCACCTGAACGCCATACTGCTTGCTACCGTCAATAATAGCAGACTTGTAATTCTTTGCCGGTTCTCCCTTTACCGTCAAAACGATAGAGTCGTTCATCGGATAGTACTTACCTGTAAACAAGGCAGCATTGATCGGTCTTGCATACTTTGTCAAATCGGTAGGATTATAGTTTGCTTCGTTATAAGTTCCACCTGTCAAAGCAGCCATACCTGTCAGATCCAAAGACAATGTATCTGCAACCAGAGCGTGGTATGCTTTTGCAGCAGTGTCATAATAAGCCGTGTCGACCATCAACAAATATGGGTTACCGCTCTTTGTTTTCTTGTCTTTGACTGCCAAGAAAAATGCATTGTTTGCGTTGTTTTTGTAAGCCGTCCATACATTGTCCGTTAAGATGTTCTTAGCATTCTTTACGTCCTTGCCATTGTTGAAATAAACTTTGCCATCTTTCAAGACTGTTGCGAAGTCAGAAGCGGCCAAAGTGATTTCGTCTGTTGCTGTCAGTGGAACGTAAGATACGATATTGCCCGGAGCCGTTACTTTATCCACACCGCCTTTAACTGCACACAGTTTCATGCTTGCATCGAAATAGAAAGTAGAGTCACCTTTTTGTGCATACAAACCGACATCGGCTCTCCATCCCCATTCAGCATTACCGTCACCGGAAATCTTTGCAGGAGCTACAGATTGGCCTTTGCCATCAGACGTTTTTTCACCATCGGTCTGCAATTTGACACGCAGCACCTGGCTTGCAGCCTTGTTTGTAAACGTGTAGATAGGATCACTTGCCACAACACCGGAAGCGGTTGTTTTTACGGTAACCGCCCATGTGAACCCTTTATAGCCTGCAATAGTAGTAGGCTTTGCACCAAGACTCAGGCTACCGCTTGTAATCGTCAAATAGCCACCTGCCACAGGAGTTGCTGCATCGGCTGTCAAGACGTTCAACAACACTTGCTCCTTGTTTTTGGGAGTAGTGGGATCCCCGCCATTTGGTGTAAATGTCGGCCCGTTATAAGCATCATTTGCAAACGCCGACATTCCACCTGCTACCAGAGCGATAGCCAAAAGAGTAGAAAATCTCTTGTTCATAATCATTATAAAATTAATTGTTAATAAAATAGAGTATAAAAATCCAACAACTAATTTCACGAAGGGGAGAACAATCCCCCGCGAATGATTATGCACGGGCATAAAAAAACGCGGGTCTGTTGTCTATTATTTAACTGAAGGCTCTGGTAAGCCTGCCTAACAATAATAGAACAATAGCCCGCGCCTTATACGATATAACACACTCTTCCCATAACAATGGTAGATGAACTTATACGTAACCAGCGCAAGCATTTACTGTCTATTATTCCGTTAGGCTAAAAATTTACCAGATTTACAGCTAAGAATAATCTTCGTAAAATGCTTACAATATGTAAACGATCCCGCGCTCTGTGAGCCGCTGCCCACTACGGAATCACTGCAAAGGTAAATAGGTTTTCCGAATCAGCAAGAAAAAGCGCTCATAATTTTCCAAAATACATGGATTACAGAACGAAACAATATCTTTTATACAACATATCCTCCGGTTTAGGGATAAAAAGGCATATGACCGGGCTGTCATATGCCTATGGTGCTTTTGCGGCTCACCCGATAATTATTAGGGATAAATTAATTCATTATTGAGCAGAAGTGAACCATAAATGATGATTTATCAGTGTATATATGGAGGCGTCCCGTAGGCTTTCTTTTTCCGTCTGCTTCAGCAGCCGGAAAAAGAGAGGATGAGGGGGGGTAGGGATTGCTGATACTGATACCTATACCTATATAACAAGCGGTATCGGCAATCCCAAGAGAAAGGCCTAAGCGGACGGGCGTCAAGCGGAGGACGAAGCCTCCGAAGCCTGCGCTGTCTGAGCGAAGCGAGTTTCGCAGGCGACAGCGGAGTCTTTGCCCGGAGTAGACCGGACGGTTAAGCCTTGATTTTTTGGTTACTTTTGGATCAAGCCAAAAGTAACAGATAAATGTTCAAATCTTCTTAGATTATCCTCTAAATATCCCCTGGTTATTTTATTTAATTAGGGTTCATACTGCCCAGATAGCTCTATAAATCAGCATATTGCTGCGAACCCCGTGAATGCAAGATAAAAAAGGCGGATAGATCGGTAGGATTGGCTGATCGTAAACAGGGTTCACAGCCTTCACAACAAATCACTGATCATTAAGTGTTTGCCACCTGTGAATCCTATTTTCAGTTTTGTCATATAGGGGATCGGATTGGTTCCTGTCCCATAAAATATAGGTTATAGGCTAAAAAATACAGCCTTTAGCCTGTCCGGGAAAAGCCTATAGGGTAACAGGAAAAAGGTAGGCATCTATTTGGCAACCGATGCCTGCCTTTTCGGAAAGGGATAGGCACCTATTTTCAAAATACCGATGATTCGATTTTAAAACATAGGTGTCTCGTCCTGACCCAGTTTGACACTATACCTCCCTGCCTCTTATCCGAAGCGGCAAATTTAAGTAAAAAACAAAGAGCGGCACCCGATGTCTCACCGGATGCCGCCCACATATTTAATTCAAATTATGACAATCAATATCCGAACAACTCTTCCTGCGTCAGCTTCTGGATCGGACCATATTGTGACAGGCCTTTCAGATCGAGATCCTTTTCATCGCCTAATACACAATAGATATAGGTACGCCCTTTTACCCATTTTTCCTGGAATGCCTTGATTTCGGGCAATGTCATTGTCTGCGCCTTCTCGAACAGTTCTTTACGGCTGTCCGTGTTCAGACCTAAATCCTGGGCATTCAGGTAAGACCAAAGAACGTCCGATTTGGTAATACGCTCCGTACGCAAACGGGTGATAAGAGCGTCTTTAGCCAAATTGAACGCTTTTTCTGATTCCGGCATATTATTGATAATTTCGTCGAAAGCCTTCAGGGCATCGATCATCTTATCGTTCTGAGTCGCGATAAACGTACGGTAGACATACGGATATTTCAGTTTGGACGGAGTAATCAGGAAAGCACCTGCGGAATAAGCCAAGCCACGCGATTCACGCATTTCCTGGAATACGATCGCGTTCATTCCGCCACCGAAGTATTCGTTATACATGTCCAATGTAGGCTGGATAGCCGGATCGAACTTTTCGCCCCGGTTAGAGACTGCCGAGAAATAAATCTGTTTAGCATCGTACTGTGCAAGCAGGACTTTATTTTCAGGAGTTTCCTGCTGACTGAACTCGATGGCTGCCGGAACCGGTTGCAACTGGTCGGGAACATTATGATATTGTTTGATGATATCCAGAACGGCCTGCGGTTTTTCCGGACCATAATACAAGATCTTATGATCGAATGAGTTGATCTTATGAATGCGGTCCACCAGTTCCTGCGGGTCCATCTGCTGCAACTCGGCAGTTGTCAGCACATTTGTGGCAGGAGACTTGGGGCCCCAGATCGCATACTGGATCAGCTTGTTGAAATTCTGTCCCTGATTCAATTTGGCATCAACCCGTTTTTTCAGGATATCACCGGCAAGATTTCCATAAGCTTCTTTATTAACCTGTGCATCGGCCAGGATTTCCTCAAACAGAGCCATTGCTTTCGGCATATTTTCCTTTAGGCCTTCCAGCATCACATACGTGCGGTCCGAACCGGGGAATACGTTGAAGTAACAAGCCAGTTTGTAGAACTCCTCATTGATTTCCTTCAAGCTCATTTTAGATGTACCCAAATACTTCATATATTCGAAAGCGGTACCCATTGCCTTATCGTTATTCGTACCCATATCGAATACATACATCAGAGAGAAGAGATCATTGGAAGTATTCTCCTTGTACAATACCGGGATATTGGATTGGGCAGTCAGTTTTTGCAAATCCTTACCATAATCCAGGAATACCGGTTCGATCGGAGCCACTTGTGAAGCCTGTATTTCTTTCAGGAACCTACTTGAGCTGTCGCGATTCATCACGATCGGAGTGATTTTAGGTTTGTCGATCTTCTTTTCGTTCGGATCTTTGCCTTGTTTCTTATAGATAAGCGCATAGTTGTCACCGAAATACTTGTTGGCAAAATCGACGATCTGCTGTTTCGTCACTTTGCTCATGCGATCTAACGAAGCGACTTCATCTTTCCAATCGACACCGTCGATGAAAGAAGAGACAAACATATCGGCACGGCCGTCGTTACGATCCATCCGGTACATCTGCATCAGTTTATAGTTATTGATCGCAGCCTCCAACAAACCTTCGTCAAACTCCCCTTTCTTCAGTTTCTCGATTTCAGCCAGGAAAAGATCTTTCACTTCATCCAATGTCTGTCCCTGCTTCGGACGGCCGTTAATAACAAAAGCATTGTAATCTGACATTCCGTATGTTCCGGCATAGCAGCTCAGCACTTTCTGCTGCTGGACCAAATCGACATCCAATAAACCGGCTTTACCGTTATTGATAATATCGCCTGTCAGGTTCAGCAAATCCTGGTCAGGAGAAGCAGCCCCAGGAAAACGCCAACCCAATGTCACGTTTTCGGCATCGACTCCCAACACTTCTTTGACAACCGGCGCCTTAATCGGAGACTCATGCGTCACCGGCAACTTCGGCAGGTTGGGGTTCGGTTTCAAGTGACCGAAATATTTATTGATCGTCCCGATCATCTGGTCCGGATCGAAATCTCCGGACAGACAGATTGCCATATTGTTAGGGACATACCAGGTTTTATGGTAGTTCTTGATATTCGTGATAGACGGGTTCTTCAGATTTTCCTGTGTTCCGAGGACAGTCTGCGTTCCATAAGGATGATCGGGGAAAAGAGCGGTCAGGACAGCTTCATACACTTTACGTCCATCACTGGTAAGAGACATGTTCTTTTCTTCATACACAGTCTCAAGTTCCGTATGGAAACCACGGATTACATTGTTTTCAAAACGGTCCGCCTGTATCTTTGCCCAGTTGTCGATCTGGTTGGAAGGAATATCTTCCACATAGACCGTCTGGTCAAAACCGGTGTACGCATTCGTTCCGGTCGCACCGATAGCAGACATCAGTTTATCGTATTCGTTCGGAATTGCCAACTTCGAAGCCTCATAGGACACACTGTCTATCTGATGATAAATAGCCTGGCGTTCCGCCTCATCGGTAGTCTTACGATACACTTCAAAAAGCTGTTCGATCTGATCGAGCATCGGTTTTTCCTGTTCGTAATTCTGCGTGCCGAACTGCTGAGTCCCTTTAAACATCAAGTGTTCAAAATAGTGCGCCAGACCGGTTGTTTCGGCGGGATCGTTCTTACCACCCACGCGAACGGCGATATACGTTTGAATACGCGGGGTCTCTTTATTCACAGTCATATACACTTTCAAGCCGTTATCCAGAGTATAGATACGGGCTTTCAGAGGATCGTTCGGGACCGACTCGTATTTGAACGGGGAAGTCTCTGCACATGCGGTAGCCAAAAGGAGAAGAAAGGCTAACTGAAGAAACTGAATCGTTTTACGCATAAATTTTAGATTTAGATAATTACAAGCATCAAATATATGAAATTTAAAATAAAAATAGCTCCCGCCCGAAAAAAAACGGAACAAGAACCGATTTTTTTCAGACGGGAGCTAATATAGGTTCGTACAAACGGTTATATTAAAGACCGAATGCTTCTTTTACCTTATCGACATAATCCAGTTTTTCCCAAGTAAACAGTTCCACTTCGCAGATGGTCGGTTCCGGATTGTAACGAGAAGTAAATGTTTTCGTCACAACCTGTGGTTTACGTCCCATGTGGCCGTAAGATGCAGTTTCCAGATAGATCGGGTTACGCAGTTTCAGACGTTCTTCGATTGCTTTCGGACGCATGTCGAACAGGTTCCAGATCTTTTCTGCTATCTCTCCATCCGTCATTTTCACATTGGCACGGCCGAACGTATTGACAAAAATATTCATCGGTTTAGCGACACCGATCGCATACGATACCTGTACCAACATTTCATCAGCTACACCGGCGGCTACCAGATTCTTCGCGATATGGCGAGCGGCATAAGCGGCAGAACGGTCTACCTTCGAAGGATCTTTTCCTGAGAACGCACCACCGCCGTGAGCGCCTTTGCCACCGTATGTATCGACGATGATCTTACGGCCTGTCAGACCGGTATCGCCGTGAGGACCGCCGATCACGAACTTCCCGGTCGGATTCACATGATAGATGATATCCTCATTGAACAAAGCCTGGACATGAGCCGGATACTGGGCTTTCACACGCGGGATCAGTATGCACTTCACATCCTCGGCGATCTTTTTCTGCATAGCCAGATCCGCTTCTTCCTGTGTGATACCTTTTGCCGTGATAAATTCATCATGTTGTGTAGAAACAACAATCGTATCGATGCGCAACGGTTTTCCGTTATCATCATATTCAATCGTCACCTGGCTCTTTGCATCCGGACGGAGGTAAGGCATCAGGTCGTTTTCATTCTTGCGTATCTCGGCAAGCTCCCACAACAGGCTGTGTGAAAGATCCAAAGCCAGAGGCATATAGTTTTCTGTCTCGTTAGTGGCATAACCGAACATCATACCCTGGTCGCCCGCACCCTGGTTATAGGGATCTTCGCGCTCGACACCACGGTTAATGTCGCCACTCTGTTCATGGATAGAAGAGAATACGCCACATGATTTCGCTTCAAACTGGTATTCGCTTTTCGTATAACCAATTTTTTCGATCACGTTACGGGCAACATCCTGTACATCCACGTAAGCACTTGATTTTACTTCTCCAGCCAAGACAACCTGTCCGGTTGTAACAAGGGTTTCGCAAGCAACTTTAGAGTTCTTGTCATAAGCCAGGAACTCATCCAGCAAAGCATCCGATATCTGATCGGCTACTTTATCGGGGTGCCCTTCGGACACCGATTCGGAGGTGAATAAATAACTCATCGTTTTTTTAATTGAAAATTGAAAATTGAGAGTTGAGAATTAAAAGGCGTAAACCCGATAAAGTCAACAGACAATTTACAATTGACGGTTAATAAATCAAATAAATGGATTGACGAGGGGAAATTTGCTATGCCGGACGGCAGTAATATAAAGGCTTGTTTTTAGCATTTTTTCCTGTGGTTGCAAGCAATACAAATCTATCCACATCAATTCGAGCGCAAAAATACAAAACAATTGACAATTGCAATTGATAACTGCCAATTATTTTTTCTTTTTTGTGTTACGCAACGCTTTTTTATACTTGAACTCCGCTTTCATCTTGGCAGAACCCGATTTATGCGTGCCACGCAGGAAATCAGAAAACTTGATCTTTTTCTCTCCGGCATTTTCGTCTTTTCCTTTTTTCTTAAAGACCATGCCACCACCGGTCAATATCTTTTCTATATCATTCATAATCGTTCTTTTAAATCTATTATACGTTCTTTCAACACAGGGTGCACGACAAACGGAGCTATTTCGGACAAAGGATCCATCACGAACTTCCGTTCATGCATAAGAGGGTGCGGCAAGGTAAGTCCCGGTATCTGCAAAACCTCGTCCTCATACAGAAGGATATCGATATCGATCACGCGGTCATGATAGACACCGTTGCTTTTTTCCACGCGGCCCAATTCCTTTTCGATCTGCTGGGTTATCTGCAATAATTCCAACGGAGAAAGAGAAGTCTTCAATTTAACAGCCGCATTCAAGAAAAAGTTCTCCGACGCGAACCCCCACGGCTCCGTTTCATAGAAACCGGAAAGGGCGAGAACATCTCCCACCCTTTCAGCTAACAACGCCGCGGCTGTTATCATGTTCCGTCGCTTATTCCCGATATTGGTTCCCAGACCCAGGTATGCAATCGCCATAAGCACCCGTTTTTACAGGATCAACATGGCGTCGCCATAAGCGCCGAAACTATATTTTTCTTTCAATGCGACCTCATAAGCATCCATGATCAGGTCGTATCCGCCGAAAGAGGCCGTCATCATCAACAAGGTGGAGAGCGGCATATGGAAATTTGTGATCATGCTGGACGCCACACTGAAGTCATACGGCGGGAAGATGAACTTATTGGTCCACCCTTCAAACTCTTTCAGGTGACCGTCCGTACTGACAGCCGTTTCGATAGCGCGCATCACGGACGTACCGACCGCACAAATCTGTCGGCCGTTATCCTTTGCCGTATTCACGATGTTGACGACATCTCCGTTCACGACCATTTGTTCGGAATCCATCTTATGCTTGGTCAGATCTTCCACATCGATTTCGCGGAAGTTGCCCAGACCGGAATGCAATGTCAGGAAAGCGAACTGGCAATCCTTGATCTCCAGACGTTTCATCAGCTCGCGGCTGAAATGAAGACCTGCGGCGGGAGCCACGACAGCCCCTTCCTCCGTCGCAAAAATATTCTGGTAACGATCTTCGTCATCCGGTTCTACCGGACGGTCGATATATTTAGGCAGCGGGGTTTCGCCCAATGCGTACAATGCCTTTTTAAATTCATCATGGTTCCCGTCATAAAGGAAACGCAAGGTACGGCCGCGTGATGTCGTGTTGTCGATCACTTCAGCCACCATCGAATCGTCTTCACCAAAATACAATTTATTACCGATACGGATTTTACGGGCGGGATCGACCAATACATCCCAAAGGCGGAGATCTTCGTTCAACTCACGCAACAGAAAGACCTCGATACGAGCGCCGGTCTTTTCCTTGTTTCCGTATAAACGGGCAGGAAAAACCTTCGTGTTATTGAAGATGAACACATCTTTTTCACCGAAATAGCTGAGCAAGTCTTTGAATACCTTATGCTCGATCTCTCCGGTCTTGCGATTGACAACCATCATTCTGGACTCGTCCCTGTTCTTTGCCGGATGGAGAGCGATCAGCTCCTGCGGTAAGTTAAATTTGAATTTCGACAGCTTCATAATATAAATTCTATTTTTATTTTATTCTTATCATTACTACTCCTCACAATCCTTCCCGATTGCGATATTTTCATCTAAAAAAGCATCGATATCATCGGGAGACATGCATTTGTCCAGCGTGATATCTCCTATACGAGTCCGTTCGAGAGCGGTCAGATGGGCGCCCGACCGGAGAGCGACACCGATATCACGTGCCAAAGCGCGGATATAAGTTCCCTTGCTGCAAACCACCCGGATCTTGATAACCGGCAGGTCACACTCCAACAACTCCATCTCATCGATCACAAGCGTCTTGGATTTCAATTCCACCTCTTCTCCCTTGCGTGCCAGTTCATACGCCCGCTTCCCATCCACCTTGCAAGCCGAAAAAACCGGCGGGATCTGCTGGATCGTTCCCACGAACGACTGTAACACCCTCTCTACTTCCTCACGGGTAATATGTTCTGTCGGATACACTCCGTCTATCTCTTTTTCCAAATCAAAAGAAGGAGTCGTTTCCCCCAACTTCAAGGTAGCGACATACTCTTTCGTCTGATACTGAAATTCATCGATCCTCTTGGTGGCCTTGCCCGTACAAACAATCATCACCCCTGTCGCCAACGGATCCAACGTTCCGGCGTGCCCCACTTTTATCTTTTTCACCTTCAGTTTCCGCGATAATTTATACCGGAACTTGTTCACCAGGTCAAAGGAAGTCCACTTCAAGGGCTTATTGAAATATAATACTTCTCCTGCTATAAAATCCATTCTTATTTAAGTAACGTACAGGCAATCGTAACCAAACCTGCAATTGCACAATAGATGGCGAAATAAATCAGTTTTCCCTTCTTTACGATATTGATCATCCATTTACAAGCGATACATCCCGATACGAATGCAGCCATAAAACCGACCACCAATGACAGTGCCGGAATATCACCCGCTACCGCCTCGCCTTTTACCGCTTTCATGACATCCAGCAACGCTTCTCCCAAAATCGGGGGAATAACCATCAGGAATGAGAACTGTGCCAGTTTTGCCTTATTGTTTCCCAATAACAAACCGGTTGCAATCGTTGTTCCCGAACGGGAAAGTCCCGGCATCACGGCACACGCCTGAGCCAAACCGATGATGAAGGCATCCTTCATCGAGATATTCTCTTTCTGGCGGGGTTTGGCATAATAGGAAAATGCGAGCAATGCGGCCGTCAGCAACAACATACAGCCGACAATCAACAGTCCCGATCCGAAAATGTCTTCCACCGTATCCTTGAAGAACACGCCTACGATACCGATAGGAATCATAGAAATCAGGATATTGATCACATAGCGCGTTTCTGCGTTCATCTTGAACTTAAACAGCCCCCGGAATATCCATTCGATCTCTTTCCACAAAATCACCAGCGTACTGAATACGGTCGCTACATGGACAACGATCGTAAAGGCCAGGTTTTCTTCTCCCTGAATCCCGAACAAAGCAGAACCGATAGCCAGATGCCCGCTACTGCTGACCGGCAGGTATTCCGTAAGTCCCTGAATAATCCCTAACACCAAGGCCTCAAACCAACTCATTCCGCAACTTCCTTATTTTTGCTGTTCTTCAAAATACCGAAAATCATCAATATGAAACCGATCACCGTCACAGCCGGAGCCACCACAATACGGCGGGAACTGAAAATCTCAGGATTGAAACCTGCCGGATCCTGCGAACCGCCGCCGCTCATCAACATAAAACCAATCGCGATGACAGCAACAGCAACAGCGATCAAAATAAAATTTTCTTTTCCAAAAGCAAAATCTCTCTTAGCCATACATTTATATATAATATAGTTTATCAACACCCATTCGTAAATACTTGTTCACCGCAAAGACAGTAGCCGTAACCGAAAGCAGGATTCCCATTACCAACACGCCGGCATAAACAATTATCAACGCTTTAATATCCAGCAGCTGAATGAAACCGGACAATTCGTTCTGCAAATAATACAACGCTCCCGTGAGCATTAATATTGCGAGGATGGACGCAAAAATGCCACTGACCACATTATACCGCACAAACGGCCTCCTGATAAAACCGGGCGTAGCCCCCACCAGCTTCATCGTATGAATCAGGAAACGTTTGGAATAAATCAGCAGACGGATCGTATTACCGATCAGCACAAACGAGATTGTCATCAGCATCACGGCAAGGGTAAGCAAGATCAGGCTGACCCGTTTCACATTGTCGTTCACCATCTGCATCATATCTTTCCGGTAAAGCAAATCGGAAACGGAAGTATAGTTTTTTATTTTCTTTTCAATCAGTTGCAGACTGTCGGCATTGGCATATTCCGAATGCAATTTCACTTCAATGGAAGCCTGTAAGGGGTTAAAGCCCAGAAAAGTTTCGGGATTTTCGCCCAGTTCCTCTTCGAGTTCCTTAGCCGCCTGCTCTTTCGAGATATATTCGGTCGATTTGATATAAGGCAACGCATCCAGCGCCTTCTGCATCTTCTTTATATCCGCTTCTTTCTGATTATCTTTTAGTACGATCGAGAATGAGATGTTCTCCTTCACATATACGGAAAGTTTGTTTCCCAACAATCCTATCAGAAATACAAGTCCCAACAGAAAGAGCACCAACGCGATACTTATAATGGAAGTCAGACGAGAATGAAATTGAGACATAACCTTATTGTTATTAAATAAAGCGAGGAGATGCATTCAGAGAATACACCTCCCAATTTTTCTGCAAAAGAACAAATAATTTATGAAATAGTGGTTACTTTACAATTCTTTAACTACAGTCAACGAGCATGGATGGATAAAAACAAACCGGGCGCCTTCCGCATAAGTCACATCCAGATAGATTTCACCTTTCAGCCGATCGGCTATGAGCCGGCAGATGGACAACCCCAACCCGGTTCCCTGCGCATATTCGTTCAACTTTTCGAACCGCTCGAAAATCTTCTCCCGCATATCCGGCGAGATGCCGCATCCCGTATCTGTCACCACAAAGCGGACCTGCCGTTGCCCATCCTCGACTTGCACCGACAACTCGATCTTTCCTTTTTCCGTAAACTTCGCAGCATTCGAAAGCAGGTTTATCAATAACTGCTGCAAGCGAAGCGGATCCGTAATCAATTGAAAAGACTCGTAAGGGCAATCCAATAGCAAGCCGACACCCGGCGAAACACGATGCGCCACGCTTTTGACCGCCTCCTGGACGCACTGCTTCAGATCGACTTCTTTAAAGACAAACTTCATATTTCCGGATTCTATACGAGAAAGATCGAGCACGTCATTTATCAGATTCAGAAGCAGATCCGAATTATTCCGGATCGTTTCAATAAACAACACCCGCTCCTCCTTCGAGTAGTCTTCGGCTGCCAGCAATTGGGAGAACCCCACGATCGCATTCATCGGTGTCCGGATTTCATGACTGATATTCGCAATAAACAAACTCTTCGAAGCATTGGCATGCTCGGCCTCCTCTTTTGCGACACGCAACTTCTTTTCCGAATCCAACAACGACTCTTTCTCCTGCTCTATTACCTTTTTCATCCGCAATTGCCTGCGGTATAAGCGATAGAAGACATACGCCATTCCGATCAACAGGAGCAGCAACGTAGAAAGGAAAAACAATTGCCTGTTCTTTGCCGAGAGCTTCGTCTTTTGCAACTCGATTTCCTTCGATTGCAGTTTCTGCCTGTTCTGATCATACAGCGAGTAAAAGCGGTTGATCTGGTTCGTAAACGTCATGTCGTGCTTATAGCCGACCACTTCCAACAGACGTTTATAAACCGCCAAAGCGCCCTCCATATCGCCCCCGCGCACCAACAGTTCCGCCTTTAAAAGAAGGACCTCTTCATATTCATCTGTTTCAAGGACAAGATTCACATACTGCAAGGCTTTCTTACGGTCTTCGGTCAATTCATAATACCGGGCTTTGACAAAATTCAGTAAATATCCGACATACGGATCTTCTTCGGCTCCCCCATTCGCATCCGCCTTTTCCAAGCAGCTATGCGCTTCCCCGGCATTGCCCATACTGATTGCAAGATCAGCTTTATACACAAGCAATTGGCAGATATTGGCATCGATCGGATATGAGCAGTCCAATTTTTCTCCTTCTATCTTCCATTTCTCCAACAAATCTTCATACCGGGCTATATATGTTTCACACTCAGGCAGTCGCTTCAGCCGTAGCAAAGACTCGAGAATATCGCCTACATATTGCATCTTATACCCGATATTGCCGTCCTCCTTGTCTAAAAGATCGAATCCCTCCTTATATATCACCACGGCATCGCTGTCTTTCCGCAAATACTTGTAAATGCCTCCCAAGATCTCGGCACTGCAAACAATACCGTATCGGTCTTGTTCGCCCCGCGCTTTATTATAGGTTTCGAGTGCGATATCTATGGCAACTCCATATTTCCCCTCCCAAAGGTTCGATTGCGAGATATAAGTCTTCATAGTATAGTAAAGTTCCCGGTATTCTTCGCTATCGGATGCTATCGCCTCGGTCCGGGCCATCAGATCGCAAAGGGCCTCCAGCCTGTTATTGTTATAATAAAAACGTCCCATGCTCGATATGGCTTCATACATCATAGCAGTGTCACGTGAATGTAAAATCTCATGAAGCGCACTGTCCAATGTCGCAATATCCGTCGTCGAATCGGCAAACAGGAAGCTGATCTCGTCCAAAACGGCACATTTAGCACTCAAGCTGTTTTCTTTTTCAAGCATAGCTCGCAAACTATCGATTTCTGTTGCTTTCGAAAGGGAGGCCAACAGTAGAAAAAGAAGCCAGGTCAAAATATATTTCTTATCAAGCATAAGATACCTCTATTATCCTACAAAAATAGGATACTCGGCTTAAATAAACGAATCCCCGACGATAATATTACCGCCGGGGATTGTTTTTTAACTGCTTTCGGCCTTCACAGGTGTACTGACAGAAGAACTTTATTTCAATACTTTAGTATTAATAATACGATCGCTTGTTCACCTGTCGCAGGATACTTGAACCTTACGGCCCGCACGACCTTATTTAGAATTATTTGATTATAAATTTGATTTACAATCGTTTATCTTACGATAGCCTTGACAGCCTCTTCACCTTCAACAGCCACTACAACCACACCTGCAGGAACTGCGATAGTAGCGTTGTCAGAAGTGATCACCGTATTGGCAACTGTCTGGCCCAAGATGTTTGTGATAACAACTTTCTTGCCGGAGGCACCTGCAACTTGTACAGAACCGTTACCAGCGATTACTTTCACTTCAGAAACTGTAATATCATCGTTAGCAGTAGCTTCATCTGTCGTTGTTTCGAAGTAGAATACACCGGACTGACCGATCTTTTCAGCAATAGCTGCACCTGTTCCATCTTCATGCTGGCCGTTTGCTGTCTCAACCTTGGCCAAAACAGGAATACCATTTTCAGATTTAACCCACATGCCTTCAAAGGCAGCAACAGCATCACAAGCAGATTCCAACAGGAACGGTTCGCTTGCTGTCTTATCGTAAGTACCGTCAGCGTATGTATTAGTCTTACGCAAAGAGAATGTATGATTTGTATTCAGATCACCCTTAATGCTGTGACGTTTAACATATACACCTTTATTAGTAGTTGCATCAACTGCCAACTTATTCGGATCCAATACGAAACCAGCTTTTGTGTATTTAGCATGGCTACCGTTGTCTTTTACAGTCATCAAATCGTTCAAAGTATAACCCGGATTCACGATGTAGAGATATTCTTCGTCACCATCTACCTGATGGATACCTTCAACGAAGCCCAGACGAGTATAGTTGTTGAACTTATACAAGTCAGCGTTATCCATCATATTAATGCTTGAACGGATAGAATCTTCCAAGTTTACAAGGAACCAGCCAGAAGTATAACCGTTGTACGGTTTGTAGTGAGTTTCGCCATCGTCTTCGGCATTTTCCTCGCTATCCCAGTAACCGTGAACCATTGTAGGATCATCGCAAACAAAACCGTCAGGAATTGAATCCACACGAACACCGAACAAATAACGTTGCATCAGAGCGTAGTCATTAACCACTTCGTCGACATAGAGAGCAGCATTCTTTTCTACATCCATCGTACGGCTTTCAAGACCCAAATAATGGAAATCTTTGTTGATATCCTGAATCATCTGCACATTGTTGTGGTCTTTACAGTCTTCGAACAGGTAATTCTTAGCAGCCAACTGCTGATAGATCTTAATGTTGCTATTCAACTGTACATCATAATCGGCTGCGACATTTATGTACTGCGGGCGAACTTCATGAGTTGTGTAGAATGCATCTGCAACATCGTTCGGCTCGTCATTCAAATCGTTGTCACGTACATTACCCATCTTGTAACCGGCTTCAACAGCAGCCTGCATCCAACCGTTTTTAACGTCCAAATCATAAATAGACGTGCTCAAGGTACCATCATAAGCAACCGGAGTTGTAGTCGGCTTGTTGATATCCACCAATACATAACAAGTATCCATGATTGCATTATTGTCGTCCAGACGAACCTGGTTGGCTTTCAGATAGAATACAGCCAATTTCTTGTCTACGTTGTTCAGCTCAGACTGTTTAACAGCACGATAGTAATAACGGCCATCGGCAGCTTTGACAGAAGCGATATACAAACGGTTGTTATCGATCAGATTATTATCTTTCACCTTGATCACATAAGCTTTTCTATGCAACTGAACCAAAGAAGTATCTAAGTCGCCAGCCTGGTTGACAAATTCGATTACGCTACCAAATTCATTATAGATCGCGCCTTGGTTAGTCGGCAGAGTAGCTTCAGCGATTTCATAATATGTAGGTGCGGATGCTTCATTGATATAAGACATTGTATCTATAGTGCTCTGCAGATACAGCTTATCATTCATGAAGTTATTCCACTTAATCTGATAGTTGTTTTCAATACCGTTGTTCAGTTCGTCTTTCGTAAACATCTTATAACCATGTTCGCGGGTATAAGCTACGGGATCAGTAACTTTTGTGAAAGTTAACGAGTCGGCAACACGCAGCAAATCCTGACCTCCAAACATACCGGAAGAAGCAACATAATTGCCAGAATGACCACCTTCACGGTTGATAAAGCGATAGTTTACTCCATCTTTAGAATACAACTGACCTTCAAAAACGACTCCCGGATATTCACGGTTCTGAATCTTCACATATTTAGCAGAGTCAGCCTCGCCCATCTTTTCACAACCCAACTGTTCTACAGTCCACATTGCAGACGGCATCAAGTCATAACGCTGGTTCATTGCTTCAGTATCATACATCAGATTACCAGCCATGTTCTTAACGATCCACATACCTTTGGCACGCTGTCTGTCATTATGATTAGCCAAGTTGATGAAATACAAACCAGATTTTTTGGTTGCACGGTTCAGGTATTCGAACGGACGGTCGATGGTTGTTTTAACTTTGAATTCTCCTTTACCATCTTTTGCAACTGTGATAACTTCTTTATCTACTCCCGGAATCGTTGCAGCTGTCAAAGAAACAGTTTTGGAAGTATAAGATGTATAATCATTTACCAATGTATTGGCCTTTGAGTAATCTGCAGTTCTTGCAAATGAAGTTGTAGCAGCAGATTCTCTCCAATATTTATTAGCATCCCATTCGAAGTCAGCCTGGACAGCTGCATTCAACGGTTCAATTACAATACTATCGTTCGTCGGGAAATAAGTGGCACGGAAATAATAACGTGCTTTCATAAACGTATTATCTGTTGCAATCGGCTTTTTCAGAGCAAACATAACAGCCGGAGAAACAGACGGTTTATGAGTATCATCCTGATAACGAGCTGTATCAGCCAGCAAATAAGTTCCCGCTGTAGTCTGGAAGTTCAGGTTGAACTTATTAACAAGCGGATTCAACGCATTTTCAGTTGACTTAGTGAAAGCAACACCGTCCGCATTCAAAGTATTAACATTATCACTACCATTCAATAGAGCATCTGTCAATCTTAATGCATTTTCTTTAGCTGTAAAATATTGATTCAAGAAAACACCTGCACCTTGCAACTCTCTGTTCATCTTGAAAGAGAAGCTATCAGCATTCATCTTCATATCAGCATCCATACGTGTATTGAACTGCTGAGCTGTCATAAAGAACGGAGCAGCAATAACCGGTTTCATTTCCAATACATCGGTCAAATTATTCAAATTATGTCCGGCATCCGCAGTATTGGCAACTTTAGCCTTTACTAATTTCCATTTACTTCTTTCACCATCAGGATAAGCAAAACCTTTATTTCCAGGATATTCCAATCTGTCATTTAATTTTTTTGCAGTTCCATATTTGGATTTATCACCTGCAGCCTCATAAGACAGATACATAACCTGATTGTCACTTTGATCATGCAGATAAGAATAAACCTTCTGGAATTCTAATACAGCATCATTGCTTGCATTCACTGTATACCACGACCATTCGGCAATACCAGCTCTTAATTCCGAAACAGAATCATTTTTGATTACGGAATGATCAAAAGTAAGAGCAAGTCCGGTTTCCTTATTGATATAAGTAAAATAACCACCGCTCACACCATCTGGTTTTGAGTACTTTATTTTCCATAAAGAAGCATTCAAAGGAGCTTTATCCTTTTTGACTGTACGCAGATAAATCTCACCAGTCTCATAGTCACGTTCCTGAACCAGAACATCCGGATAAGCTGTATCATCATTTTTCACTTCCAACTGATAATACAGGTTACGATCAATAGAATAGACATTTTTAGTCCATACACCACCTGTAGCCAGATTATATTTTCCGGCCGCAGTAGTAGCTGCAATTACTGCATTGTCCGTGTGATTTGATGGTGCGGACTTTGTCTCAAACGTACGATAAGCACCCTGCACTGTAGCATTAGATTGATCTTTCCAGTTTTGAGCGGAAACAGACCCTGCTACCAGCGCAAGCGCCATCAGAGTAGAAAACTTTTTGTTCATAATCATTTGAATTAATATTAATAATACATATACTAAAAGTTCAATCAGCATCACGTACATCCCTGTGTTTTCGTCTTTTAACTAAACTTCTGTATTTTGACGAGAGAAAACGTACGTTTTTTTTAGTCATTTTCACTGCACAAAAATACAACTACTTTTTAAACCTGCAATCCTTTCTCCCAATTATTTTTCCTTTTCTATATTCTTTCTTATCAATTAGATAGCTTAAGATGTACGAAAAACCGTCTTTCTGATACAAACCTTTCAGAAGCCCCCGAAAAATGACAAATAAAAACGTACGTTTTCTTTAGTCATTTTGAAATTGCCTCCTATTCCTCTATCCAACAAGCATTTATATCCATAAAATCGTACAAATCAAAGCAGTTACTATATATGTACGCGTGTACATTATACAAAATTCCAAATCATAGATAATCAAGCAGATATCGCCAAACACGACCTACATCGATTTTGCCCGAAAAGACCGGTAAAATGGCCGATTTCAGAAGACTACAAAAAAAAATGTTACTATTTCTTTAAGAAAGAACTGTTATTAACATTCTCATCAAGGAGAAGAAAGAGACTTTTCCTCGCTGTTACTTAAAATATGAGTTTGTAAGTTTGGAGAAATAGGACTGACCGGTAAGAAGGAGTGAAAAAATAATTCCTATATTTGTGTTAGTAATAAAAACAATGACGTATGGACCGGAAAAAGTTACCGATAGGCATCAGCGATTATAAGATGCTGATAGAAGAGGACTATTACTATGTAGATAAGACCGATTTTATCCGCCAGATCGTAGAAGAAGGAAGTTTTATCACGCTTCTTCCGCGTCCGCGCCGTTTCGGCAAGACACTGAACCTCTCCACGCTCCGCTATTTTTTCGAGAAGACGGAAGGTAATATATATCGTCCGCTTTTCAACGGGAAAAACATCGAACAGTGGAAAGACTTCGCCCGATATCAAGGGAAATATCCGGTGATACTGATCACGCTGAAAGATTGCAAAGGCGAGACGTTTGAAGAGATGCTTTTATTGTTAGCGCGTGAGTTGCAGTCGGAATTCATCCGTCACGATTATTTACGTGAACATATCGAACAAAAAGATTATCTGGATCAGTTCGTCCGGTTACAAAATCGGAAAGCGACTTCGGATGAAATGACCGGTTCACTCAGACTGCTTTCCGAACTGCTCACTTCTTACTGCGGCACGCCGCCACTTGTACTGCTCGATGAGTACGACACTCCGATCCATGTAGCTTTCGATAAAGGATATTACGAGCGTATGATCGGTTTCATGCGTAACTTCATGAGTTTGGTGTTCAAAGATAACAAGGATATCTTCCGCGGCGTCATTACCGGCATCTTGCGAGTCAGCAAGGAATCGATCTTCAGCGGGTTGAATAATATAACCGTGTTTTCATTGTTGGACCGTCCGATGTGCACAGCCTTTGGCTTCACCCAAGAAGAGACAGATACGCTGTTAAATGATTATTCTTTAAGTGAAGAGAAAGATGCGGTAAAACAATGGTATGATGGTTATTTATTCGGAGGATTGACAGTC
Organism: Parabacteroides sp.; assembly: GCF_977054455.1. Taxonomy (NCBI): domain Bacteria; kingdom Pseudomonadati; phylum Bacteroidota; class Bacteroidia; order Bacteroidales; family Tannerellaceae; genus Parabacteroides; species Parabacteroides sp. The sequence continues at coordinate 62,910 of NZ_CDRTCT010000009.1, forward strand.
TATAATCCCTGGTCCGTACTAAATTACATCATGTACGATGGTACTTTCGCTCCTTACTGGGTAAACACAGGTTCGGATGTTTTGCTCCGACACCTGCTTGCCGACGGTCCGTCGCAAATACGCATGGGAATGGAGTCACTCATACAAGGTGAACCCATCCATGGCGTGATCAACGACAAACTGGCATTCCCGGATTTGCTGTCAGAAGCATCCAATATCTGGTCATTCATGCTTTTTAGCGGCTATCTGAAAGCATCCGACCCGGTAAAGGACCATGACGACCTGATGGAATACACTTTACAAGTGCCCAATCGTGAGGTAAGAACCGTTTTCTTTACCATCATTCGCAGCTGGATCAACAATGGTCCGGTCAAGAACGAACGCTTAGAACTGATGTTACAAGCATTGAAAGAAAAAAATATGCCAATCTTCCAGCGCACCCTGAACGACTTTGTTGTCAACACATTGTCATATTATGACACAAACGGCCGTGAGCCGGAAAAGGTCTATCAGGCTTTTTTGCTGGGTATGCTTGTCAGTAGCGGCGCTTACGAAGTGAGCAGCAATCGTGAATCGGGACTTGGCCGGTATGATATCCTGCTACGTCCACGCGACCTGAACGGACAAGGCGTAATCATGGCATTGAAGCTTTATGATCCGGTGTACGACAAATCCGTCGAAAGTGTTTTAGACTCCGCTCTTCAACAGATTGAAGACAGACAGTATGCCGCCACGCTTCAGGCAGCCGGCATCACCGACATCCTCAAAATGGCTATCACATTCGACGGCAAACGAGTCTGGGTAAAAATGGCCGGATATAACAATTGTTTGCATCCGACACAGATGCAAAAATAAGATACGGATTCAAATATAATCCGTACATTTGTACATTATGAAAAATAATTTTGATTATCAAGAAGTTCCATACGACTTCGCGCATTGTTTCAACACACAATGTACGCAAGCGGACAATTGTCTACGCCACCTGGCAGCAGCCAACAGTACCTCCATCCGCAAATTCCTCCCGATCGTAAATCCGGCTCGTTTCCCAAAGGAAGGAGACGAGTGTCCTTTCTTCAAATCGCAAACTAAAAAACGAATTGCTCTGGGGATTACGAACTTGCTTGATAATGTGCCGCATAAAATGGCATTGCATCTAAGAAGGCAGATGGTCGGCCACTTCGGGAAAACACTTTATTACCGCTTCCTGCGCAAAGAGAACGAGTTGTTGCCCGAACATCAACTTTTTATCGAACAACTCTTTAAACAAAACGGGATCAACGAAGAACCGGTTTTCGATTCATACAGGGAAAGCTTCGACTGGTAAAAAGTTTCAGCGATTTTTTTTCATGAAACTAAAGTTTCAAACAGTTCCCCCCTTTGAAACTTTAGTTTCATCGGAGGAAACTTTTGTTTCACCGGTCGAAACTTTAGTTTCGCGCCTTGAAACTAAAGTTTCGACCGCAGACACTTTTGTTTCTGATATTGAAACAAGCGATCGGGCCAATAAAGATCATCCCTCCACCGGCTCTCCGAACAGAGTGGCGGACGAGGCGCGGTTGATGCGTACCTTTATGAATTGCCCGACATGATAATTCCTCTTGTCGAAGATCACAACCTTATTCTGGCTGGTACGGCCGAACAACTGTTCGCGCGAACGTTTGGAGAAGCCTTCGATCAGGACCTCGAACACTTTGCCGACATCACGCTTGTTGCTCTCTTCCGAAAGCCGGTTCTGCAAGTCGATCATGCCTTGCAGGCGGCGGACTTTCTCTTCTTCACTGACCGTATCGGGAAGATGCTGGGCCGCATAGGTTCCCGGACGCTCGGAATATTTGAAAAGGAAAGCGCTGTCGTAGCCCACTTCGCGCATCAGGGAAAGCGTTTCCTGATAATCCTCTTCCGTCTCGGAATGGAAACCGCAAAACAGGTCGGTCGAGATAGCACAGTCCGGCAGGATACGGCGGATCGCGGCGATACGGTCCAGATACCATTCGCGCGTATATTTACGGTTCATCACTTTCAAGATGCGGGAACTCCCCGATTGTGCGGGAAGATGGATCATCTTACATATATTATCGTGTTCAGCGATCACGTGCAGGGTTTCATCGCTCATATCCTTCGGATGCGAAGTGGTAAAGCGGACACGCATCTCAGGCACTTCCTCGGCCACGCGCTTCAGCAAAACGGGAAACGAAATTTTCTCTCCCTCTTTCTCAAAGAGATATGAGTTTACGTTCTGTCCCAACAAGGTCACTTCCTTAAAACCTTTATCGCGCATGTCGCGTATCTCGTTCAGGATACTCTCGATATCCCGGCTGCGTTCCCTTCCGCGGGTATAGGGCACGATACAATAGGTACAGAAGTTATTACATCCGCGCATGATTGAGACGAAGCCAGAAATATGCACACCTCCCAATTTCAGCGGGATCACATCCTTGTAGGTTTCCTGCGTGGAAAGCTCGACATTGATCGCCTTTTCGCCGTGTTCGACCGCACCCACCAGGTTCGGCAGGTCCATATAGGAATCCGGACCGACAACCAAATCGGCATGGTGCACTTCGATCAGTTCCTCCTTCACTCGCTCTGCCATGCACCCGAGCACACCGATCACTAACGTTTTCTTCTTTCTTTTTAAAGACTGGAAATACTGAAGCCGCCCGTAGATTTTCTGTTCGGCATTATCGCGAACCGAACACGTGTTGACGAAAATAGCATCGGCGTCTTCAATCTTGTCCGTCACCACATACCCATCCATTTTCATGATGGAAGCGACTACTTCGCTGTCTGCCACATTCATCTGACACCCGTAGGTCTCGATGAACAACTTCTTTTCTTCCGTTACGGCTGCGGATTTTAAGTCCGCGCCATTCTCTTGATTTGCCATCTTATTTGCTAATTACTGTTAAATATGAATGTTTTTGAAAAATAATTCATCAAATGCTTGCACAGTAAAAATACCACGCCTATATTTGTATTCGAAAAACGTAAATTTTTTCATAGTTAAGGTTTTGGTTAAATCGAATAAGGGTGGCTGTGAAGTTACCCTTATTTACTTTTATACCTATTATATGTATCCTTCCTTTCACTTCTAAATAATATTTCCTACATTTGGGAAGACAAAGAAAACACTTTTCTTCTGAGGATCCAAAGAAGCCGCAAGAATTCCTTGAAGATAACTTTGCATTATCAAGACAATGAAACAAGATCTCCGATATGGAGAACTCGTTATTAAATCCTACCTTCATCGTTAAATGATACTAATTCGGATATCATTTAACAATAAAGCCGCTTGTAATGATATTCAAATGAGTATCTTTGTAATGTGTCAATCAAGTGAAATTAAAATAATGAAATACAATGAATTGGAAAGATTAGTAAAGAAGTCCGGCTGCTATGACACAGGAAAGCAACAAGCAGGCCATCCGTTATGGTATTCCCCCAAAACCGGGAAAACGTTTCAAATGAGCAATCATGATAAACAAGAGGTCGCAACGGGAACATTAAAAGCGATCAAAAAAGCGGCGGGAATCTAATCCACCTGTTTTTATATCAAAGAGTATTAACTAAACAAGTGTTCGATATGGAAAGAGAAAAAAGGAAAGTAAAAGCGATCATAGAGAGAGCTAACGATGGAACATATAGCATATATATGGATGCCGATGACATGAACTATCTGGTAACCGGAACGGGAGAAACGGCCGAAGAAGCCATTAAAACATTTCTTGCCGGATATGAAGACACAAAGCGGTATTATGAAGACAAAGGGGATAATTTTGAAGAAGCAGAATTTGAATTTGTCTACGACATGGCTTCATTCTTGTCATATTTTTCAAAGGCATTCTCTTTGGCTGGTTTATCCCGCATTACGGGAATAAACAAAGGGCAATTAAGCCATTATATGACAGGTCGACGAAATCCATCACGCAGTACAGTAGAAAAAATTCAAGAATCCGTCAAATCGTTTGCAAACGATTTAAGCCAAGTGCATTTCATTTGATTGGCACTTTCATGGATCCGCAAGGCAAGGGCGGTATGTTAAGACTTCGAATCGCAAAATATTGATATTCAGAAAAAAGTTGTATTTTTGCCAAACTCTAATAAAGGAAACATAGTGTATCCTTGTTTGGAGTGCAAACAATAATCAAAGTTTATGGATAACGCAGGTGATTGGCTATATATTGTGTTCCTGATAATTGCAGGGATCAGCAGTTTGTTCAGTTCCAAGAACAAGAAAAAACGCCCGAAACAGATATTGGGGCAACCGGACAGGGAAATCATTACTAAGGATGAAAATGTTCCCGACAAAGGTTTCTGGGAGGTTTTGGAAGAGATGCAGAATCCGAAACCCGCCCAACATCCTGTCACCGTCTCCAAACCCAAAAGAGAACAGAAAAAGCAGCAGGCAGTAAAGCCCAAGCCATTCCTTACCGCCGAAAATACAACGGAAAGGCAATCCTTTGACGGAAACCGCCTTGTCGTCCCCTCGGCCGAAGAGGAAAATCCGCTAACCGATATCGAGTTCGACAATGCCGCCGAACTGAGAAAAGCAGTTATTTACACTGAAATACTTCATCGCAAGTATTAATCTATATTCTTTTTTAATACCTTTGCGCCGCACTGTTAACTGAAAACAGAATTACTAATATAACAACAAATAATATCATGGCTTTAAAATTTATCACAGCTGAAGAAGCAGCTTCATTCGTACATCACAACGACAATGTAGGCTTTAGCGGATTTACTCCCGCAGGATGCCCTAAAGTTGTGCCGGGCGCAATTGCCAAAAAAGCAATTGCCGAACATGAAAAAGGGAACCCGTTCCAGATCGGTATGTTTACCGGCGCCTCGACAGGCGACAAACTGGATGGCGAACTGGCTCGCGCCAATGCAATCAAATTCCGTACACCGTATCAGTCCAACAAGGACCTGCGCACCCTGCTGAACTCCCACGGCGCACAGTATTTCGACATGCACTTGTCTGAACTGGCACAGAGCCTGCGTTATGGCTTCTTGGGCAAGATCGACGTGGCCATCGTCGAAGCAGCCGATGTGACGGAAGACGGCGAAATCGTTCCGACAAGCGGCGTCGGTATCCTGCCGACAATCTGCCGCATGGCCGACCGTATCATCGTCGAGCTGAACTGCCGCCACCCGAAAGAAATCCGTGGAATGCATGATATTTACGAACCGGCTGATCCTCCTTACCGCCGCGAAATCCCCATCTACACCCCGTCCGACCGTATCGGTAACGACTGTGTGAAAGTCGATCCGGCCAAGATCGTCGGTGTTGTCAAGACCGACGAACCGAACGAAGGTGGCAAGTTCTCTCCGCTGGATGACGTGACAATGGCTATCGGCCAGAATGTTGCGAACTTCCTGGTCGGCGAAATCAAAGCCGGCCGTCTGCCGAAAGAATTCGTTCCGTTGCAGAGTGGCGTAGGCAATGTTGCCAATGCCGTTTTAGGCTGCATGGGCGAAAACAAGGATATTCCGGCATTCAACGTTTATACGGAAGTTATCCAGGACGCTGTTATTGCTTTGATGAAACAGGGACGCGTCAAGTTTGCCAGCGGTTGTTCACTGTCTGTCAGCAACGAAGTGATCCGCGACATCTATGCTAACCTGGATTTCTTCAAAGATAAGATTCTGCTTCGTCCGCAGGAAATCTCCAACAACCCCGAAGTAGCCCGCCGTCTCGGCCTGGTGGCCATCAATACGGCTTTGGAAGCGGATATATTCGGTAACATCAACTCCACTCACGTATCGGGTACAAGGATGATGAACGGTATCGGCGGTTCCGGCGACTTCACCCGTTCGGCCATGTTGTCTATCTTCACGACTCCGTCTACGGCGAAGGAAGGAAAGATCAGCGCATTCGTGCCGATGGTTTCCCACTTGGATCACAGCGAACATTCTGTCAAAGTCATCATCACGGAATATGGCGTTGCCGACCTGCGCGGCAAATCACCGATCCAGCGTGCACGTTGCATCATCGACAACTGCGTTCACCCGGATTACAAACCGTTATTGGAAGAGTATCTGGCAATGGGCATCAAGGGACACACTCCCCAGAACCTGAAATGTTGCTTCGCTTTCCACGAAGAACTGGCAGCCAGCGGCGACATGCACAATGTTGACTGGAGCAAATACAACAAGTAATCGTTGTATCATATATACAGAAAAGGAAGGTATGTCAAAATATAAAATAGAGCGCAGATGACACAGATTCAACAGATAACCGCAGATTTTTATTTTATTGATTTGCAATAATCAATCTGTGTGAATCAGTCTCATCTGTGTTATCTGTGCTCTAATATACAGATTAATGACACACCCCCCTTTTCTTTAGAAGTTCCGCCTCAACCACAAAGAGAAAAAACGATCGTAAACCATGTAAAAGTTTCCTTCTTTTGTTATGAAGTCCTTTTCCAACAGCCCTCTTAAAGCCGATTGAACCGAACTGCTTGACGGCAAGCTGTATTTATGGATAAATTTTCCGGAAGTCAATGCCGTTGCTTTCCCTTCTTTACAAATGGCAATCATCAGCTCTTTCTGCTTTTCCGGCAATTGATAAAGCAACTCAGAATAGGTAAAGGAATAAGAATCCAAAATGAAGTCCACTGCCTGTTCAATCATCTCGCCACCGCACACCTCTCCTTTCGGAGTCATTGCAAAAAGAATATTCAATATCTTTTGCAGATACCAAGTGATTCCTTCAAAACGATTATACAAAGAGTCAAAGACTGTAATATCAATATTCTTTTGCGCCATCCTGAAATGATGTTGTACAAACTCCATGTATTTCTGTTTATCGATTGCCGATAAATGCAGGATAGATACACTCTGATAAAAAGGACGGGCAGGACTAATAAACATTTCACCCATCAAATGACGTTGTGAACCGGCAAATATAAAATGAGCCTTGTCGCAATGCTGGACATAAGTACGCAACAAAGCCTCCGTATTCTTTTCCGGATATTGTGCAACCTGTTGAAACTCATCGATAGCAATAATACAAGGCTTATCAGATACAGCCAAATAATGAAAAATTTCATCCAAAGTCGTTTCCGGCGACTTGATATCGCCCAATTCCAAATTCCATTGCGGCATTCCCGACATATCCAATGAAAAACCGGCCTTTAAAGAGACTAAACTATTAACAAACAACTCCCAAGCCTTTTGTCCTTTCGGTTTTAAAGTCGCCAAAATCACTTTTCCCAACTGAAAAACGAACTCTCGGAGTGTCTTGGTCGCATAAATATCAATCAGGAAGGTATAATAATTCTCCTTTATTTCTTTCAAATGGAAACAATGCTGGATTAGCCCGGTTTTTCCCATACGGCGGGTAGAGATGATGGCTACATTGTTTTCATTGACCAGCCAACGAAGCAACTCTTCGGTCTCCCTCTCCCGATCACAGAAATATTCGGGAGCGATGTAACCACTTGTAACGAATGGATTATTTAACAAATTCATGTTGTTTTCTTTTTACGCAAAGATAATTATTATCTTATAATAATCATCATAACGTAATCAGATTCCGATTTGGAGTCCTACCCTAAAAAAAGCGGTGTGTCAAAACTCCTTTATCACGATCTTTAAGGCACGGATTTCACGGATTTACACGGATAAATTTATTATCTTTCCGTGTAATCCGCGTAATCCGTGCCTAAATTGTGTCTATTGTAAGCAGGATTTTCTTTTTGACACACCCTCCTTTTTAACGCAGAAAGGCAATAAGAGCCAGTGCGACCTTATCAAGGTTGTTTGCCGATATAAGCTAAAATACCGCCATCGACATACAGCACATGGCCGTTTACGAAGTCGGAAGCATCGGAGGCCAGGAACACGGCAGGCCCCATCAGATCTTCGGGAGTTCCCCAACGGGCAGCCGGAGTCTTGGCAACAATAAAGGCATCGAACGGATGACGGGAACCGTCAGCCTGTCTTTCACGCAAAGGAGCAGTCTGCGGAGTCGCGATATAACCCGGACCGATACCGTTACACTGGATGTTGTATTCGCCATATTCGGAAGCGATGTTGCGGGTCAGCATCTTCAATCCACCTTTAGCGGCAGCATAAGCCGACACCGTTTCGCGACCGAGTTCGCTCATCATAGAGCAGATATTGATAATCTTTCCGTGTCCTTTCTTGATCATGGAAGGGATAACTGCTTTGGATACGATAAACGGACCGTTCAGGTCGATATCGATCACCTGGCGGAATTCGGCAGCCGTCATTTCCACCATCGGGATACGTTTGATGATACCGGCATTGTTCACCAGAATATCGATTACGCCTACCTCCTTTTCGACTTGTGCAACGAAAGCATTCACCTGCTCTTCATTCGTCACATCGCAAACATAACCGTGAGCGTCGATACCTTCGGCTTCATAAGCAGCAATACCCTTATCTACTAACTCCTGTTTGATATCGTTAAATACGATAGTAGCACCGGCCTTGGCGAACGCAGTCGCAATCGCAAACCCGATACCGTAAGAAGCACCTGTTACAAGTGCAACCTTACCTTCCAATGAAAAATTTACCATAATAATAATATATTAATGTCCGAAACTCATTACTTCAAGTCAGAGATCAAAGAGAAATCCTGATCTCCATAATCCAGGTTTTCACCCCCCATCCCCCAAATGAATGTATAGTTGTGGGTAGCAGCAGCGCTATGGATAGACCATTCGGGAGACAAAACAGCCTGGTCGCCTTTCATCCAGATATGACGGGTTTCATCCACTTCGCCCATGAAATGACAGATAGCCTGGTCTTCAGGGATATCGAAATAGAAATAGGCTTCCATACGACGGCTATGCACGTGCGCCGGCATCGTGTTCCAGACACTGCCCGGTTTCAGTTCCGTCATACCCATCTGCAACTGGCAGGTAGGAAGAACCTGATTGACGATCATCTTGTTGATGTTACGGTCGTTGGACATTTCCAAAGAGCCCATAGCGGCAACCACAGCGTCAGCCTTCGTTACTTTTTTATCCGGATAGTTGCGATGTGCAGTCGTAGAGTTAAAATAGAATTTAGCCGGATTCTTGGCATCCTTGCTTTCAAATGTCACTTCACGGTCACCGGAACCCAGATAAAGAGCCTCCTTAAAATCGAGTTCGAAGACAGCATCCCCCGCTTTTACGACACCCGGTCCGCCCACATTGAAGATTCCCATTTCGCGACGAGTCAGGAAGAAAGGAGCTTTCAACGGATCGATTGCTTCCAGAACCAGCACCTCGCCAGCCGGCATGGCGCCACCGACGATCATACGGTCGTACATCGAATAGACCATATTCACCTCGTTAGGAGCAAACACCTTTTCAATCAGAAAATCACGACGGATACGTTTCGTATCATATTGCTTTGCATCTTCCGGATGCGCAGCATAACGCAATTCATAATTTGTTTTCATCTTCTTATAACTGTATTATTTTTTAATTCTTAATTTTTAATTCTTAATCACTTAATCGCATGGTCCGCCCGCACCTTCTCTCCGTTCCAGGCTTTCACATTCGTCCACTCCGTATAAGGAGCAGACCAGAACTCATCCGTTTCCGGCAGTCCTAAAGGCACTAAACCAAAAGTACAAAGATAGACGCTCCCCGTATTGATATAAGACTCGGAGATTTCGATTTGTTCACCTGTAAAGCCTACACGCAACCAACCGTTCTTGTCGAAATTTGCCGGAGACTTCAACTGGCGACGAATGACGGAAGTCAAAGCGCAACGCACCTGCGCCGGTTTCACCCGTTCGGGCAAAATATGCATCAAAGCCGCTTGTCCTAACGCATGGAAAGCACCGAAGCGGTAACAGATGGAACGGCCGACAACCGGAAAAGAACCTTCGGGAGAAATAAAACGTTCCAGTATCTCGGCATAACGAGCATGACGTTTCAACTGTGTATCCAAGAAATCAGCTCCCTCGATATTATGTTTCTTCATCACGACCAGCACGTCCGTCAGCATCGGATGGATCACGAAACTATTATAATAATCCATGTGAAAATCAACCCCATCACCATACATAGCATCCCCTTTATACCATTCGTCACGGAATTTTTTCACACCATACAGCATCCGTTCCATGTCGCATTCTCCGGTAAACTCCAACAAAGCAGCTTCGACAGTCGAAGCGAAAAGCAACCAATTGCTTTCAAAAGGCTTGATGTTACGGCTCCGCTTCAATTCGGTCACCATCCATTCTTTTGCCTGCGGATCAAGATTTCCCCAAAGCTGTTTCGGGGCACGCAATAATCCCTGAGCCAAAAAAGCAGCATCCACCAAAGGTTGCGACGGTTCACCGAAAACCAGATAGTCGGGAGCCTCTGGATTAACGGCATTCTTCAAGCCTCTTACCGTCAGATCGATATATTTTTCACGGAGCTTGCCTTCCAGCGTGTTGTCCGGTCCCAGTTCCAGCCAGGGAGCGATACCGCAGACCAGACGGCCCACCGCCTCCAAATGCGAGAAGCGATGACGGTTGCCCAACGATTCGTAAGGCATATTCTTCTTCAACGTATTATTGCTCAGATTGACAAGTACGGGATCAGCAATGCGTGTCAGGTTTTCCACCCAGAACGCACGATCTTCTTTGCCGGTTGTTTGCCGGGCGTTGCCCGTAAAAGGCAGACAGATCGTACATAGAATTAGTACGGCGATTTTCAATGAATTTCTCATGGTTTATATATTCAAATTAATTTCTTCAGTCTCATCAATGCTTCTACATAATAGTAATCGGCATAGCTAAGCGGCACGTCCACCTCGCTGTTTCCAGGCAGATGGCCGGTCGAATGCTTGAGCACAAAGTTACAGTTTGTTCCCTTTTCCGCCAAATATTCAGGGGATGATAAAGAACGCACCTGCTGTTCGGCAAAGTCCAGATAGCTTTCTGCCTCGTCCGATTTATCCAACCGGCTCAATTCGATCAAGGCTGAAGCCATGATAGCGGCAGCAGAGGCGTCGCGCGGCGCATTCGGGATATTGGGAGTGTCGAAATCCCAATACGGGACTTTATCGGCAGGCATATTCGGATGGTTCATCAGGAAACGGGCAATATGCTTGGCCTGTGCCAGATATTCGGGACTGCCGGTTTCACGCGCCATCATCGTATAGCCATAGATCGCCCACGCCTGTCCGCGTGCCCAGGCCGATTCGTCGGCATAGCCTTGATGCGTCATTTTGATATGGGGTTTTCCGGTGATCGTATCATACGAAACGACATGATAACAACTATAATCATCACGGAAATGATTTTCCATCGTCGTATTGGCATGCGTAACCGCAATATCATGGAAACGGTTATCGCCGGTAGCCTTGCTGGCCCACGTCAGCAATTCGAGATTCATCATATTATCGATGATAACCGGATATTGCCATTTGCCGTTATTGGTAAAGTCCCAGGAGCGGATCGCCTTGATCATCGGGTTGAAGCGGGTACTGAGCGAGCCGGCGCCTGTCACCAGCACATCCTTGTAACCGGGATCTTGTGTCAGGCGGTAACCGTTGCCATAACTGCAATAAAGCATGAAGCCTACATCGTGATTATCCGTCACATGCTGCACTTTTTCCAAGCGTCCGGTAAAAAGTTCGGCATACTTCTTCAATTCGGGAGTAGGATTGCTTTCATACAGGTACCAGAGTTCACCGGGGAAGAAACCGCTGCACCACCAATAGCAGTCGCTCGTTTCCAGTCTGCCGTCCTTGATGCTCTTAGGCAGCCGGCCTTCCTGCTGTTCCAGTTCTTTGGCCATAAGCAACGCCTGTTCGGTCGAGGCTTTCAAACCGCGGTCAATCACTTTCGCAAGAGGTTCTTCCTGCGGCGCATTACTACAAGACGACAACAACAGTGTGGTCGCTAACACAGATAAACTTAAAAGTTTGTTCATAATTGAATAATTAGAAAGATTTTGGACAAATATAGGGATAAGTTTACAAATTTCTGCGAATTACGATAGAAAACCGATCGGTATACATAACGAAGCCCCGAAAATGTCTTTTCATCTCCGGGGCTTGTTTTAGATGTATGCTTTCTCCCTTCACAGGGATACCGGCAACATTGAACTTTTAAATTCAATATACTTTAGTATTATTAATATTAAATCCGACCGCTTGTTCACCTGTCACAGGGTAATTGCCGTTGTTTGTAGAGATGCACGGCTGTGCATCTCTATGCGTCGGCACGCGGTCAAACATTTTAGAATTATCTTTTATACCTTTAGTTATTTCACGATAGCCTTTACAGCGTCTTCACCTTCGACAGCTACAACAACCACACCCTGCGGAGCTGCGATCACAGCATTGTCAGAAGTAAGAACGGTATTAGCAACTACCTGACCTAAGATGTTAGAGATAACCACCTTCTTACCGGCAGCACCAGCGATCTGAACACCACCTTCAGCAGCGATAACGGTTACTTCAGATACGGCTACGTCTTCGTTAGAAGTTGCATAATCCGGAGCTTTCAAGGTTGCAATCATATTTTCATCAGAATCAGATTTAGCAACCAACAGACCGTTAACGCTAACTACATATTGGTTAGTTAAAGACTTCATCACATAGTTATCAGTACCGTCGATCACTTCGAACTGGAATTTGAAGTTGTCGATACCACCTAACAATAAGCCCTTAGTAGCATCAGTAGAATGTTTAGTTCCGTTAGCACCGGCAGCTACTGTGTCAGGAGCCATCACGCCAGCTTTTTCATCAAAGTTGTTTACGATCAAAGTATCTACACCGTGACGGGCAGCAGTACGGAAGTACAGACGATAAGCATCATCTAATTTATACAACTTAGCCAGATCATCTGATTTCTTAGTAGAATCCTCGCTTGCAACTGTCAGATACAATCTTTCAGCAGATGCTTCTTCAGCTTTTGTTTCTTCGCCAGCAGCAGCTTTGATACCCTGAGAGATGAAGTAAGAAGCAGTGATGTCAGCTTTGTAGTTTACAGTATCGAACCACAATGTGAAGTTGTCATTAACGAACTTGTCAGCATCCGCTTTCAGGTCATTGCCCGGTTGAGCCATTACAGCCAGATTGTTCTTACCTACAGCCAGACGGTCGTTGTTGTTGTAGATGTTATAATGAGTCGGATTCGTGAACAATACAGACGGAGCATCCAATTCTGCTACAGTAAACAAGTCGCTCTTAGCAGCAGACAGAGCAGCAGGATAGATATCAGCATTCTGAGCGTTTACACTTACAGTATAAGCATTACTCCAAGTAGGAGTTGCACCTACACCTGTTGTATCAATCATCATATAAGTGTCAGCAGCACCCCAAGATTTGAAGTAGAATACAGAAGCTGTGTACTTCGGATCTTTTGTCAGGATATAAGCCGTATTATCTGAATTACGAGCAATAAATGCACCCTTACCTCCAGGTTTAGTTACAAACTTATAAGTATAACGATACAGTGTATCAATACCTGCAACTTCAGCACCAAACTTAGCTTCACCTACTTTTTCCAGATAGAACAAGTTTTCATCTTCAGCCAATGTGATAGAAGAATCTTTCTTTGCCTGCATGAACAAGTCTTTCATGAAAGGAGATGCAGAAGCAACTTTGAACTTCTTATTACCTAAAACAGCCGGGTCATAATATCCGTAACCGGTTGTAGCCCGTTTGTGCTTATCAACAGTAATCAGATTTTCAACAGAAGCACAGTTGGCATCTTCCAACAAGATAGTATCATTATTGACTACATAAGTATTAGCAACTTTTTCTTTGCCATCCATGACCTGAGTGAATGCACCTCCAAAGGTAATATTGTCAAATTCGCGGTTTTCAATAGTATACAAACCTTTAGCGTTACCAGCCTTAACAACCCACTGAGAAGAAGGAACTGCCACATTACCTTTAGCAGTCTGATATGCCTTTTCCGTTGTTGCACCAACTAAACTTTTAGCAACAACATACTTTCCTGCTTTATCTTTATCTGCTTTGCCTGCATACTTAATAAAGTACACTTTCTTAGCATCAATTTCAGCATTACCGCCCAATTCAGCAGTACGAGCAGTAGAATGAATGTTTGCAATTGTCAAGCCATTGTCACCAGCTTCTGACAAATTAGCTTGTGCATAGTTGACTGAATCGATAGCCAAAATCGTTACGCCTTCCAATGTTTTCAGAGCGACCATTGCACTATCCTGTCCGGCAACACCAAACATTTTAGTTACAGCATTAGATTCACGCCAGAATTTAACATTTTCCTTATTCGGTAATGCCACCGGTTTTATAATCAGGGAGTCATTTGCATATACGTAACTGATTTTGAACATTGCCAACGTATCATTTCTTGAATAATACGTTTTCTTATCTTTTACGTACGAAGGAAAACTATTTGTACCTTCTTTACCCTGTAGAGAATCGGCAACAACAAATTTGAATGATTTTGATCCCGCAATAAACGCAGTATCAACAGCCAAATACTGAGTATTATCTTTAGCATCTTTTACCTGAAAGAACAAAGTATCAGACTGAGAAATACCAGCCGCTTTGGCTACCCAAGTTTTTTTTGTCAATACATTAGTCTGTCCTTCAGAAACATCTTTTTTAGCAGTTCGACCTGTTGGAGCTACAAAATTGAAGCCTTTAATGTAATTATTGAAATCGTCTGCTGAAAGATTCATTTTTACATCAATCTTATAGGCTGCTACAATATTAGCATCAGTACTTAAAGTCGTGCTTTTTGTATTAGCTTCAATCAGCCCAACAAAACCAGTTTTTGCTTTTACCGTATAAGCAGAATCACCCACATTAGCAAACACACCTTTTGAAGTAGAATATCCCCATTCAGTGATAGCATCCGAGTCAGCACTGATATGTTTAGCACCTGTTTCAGCATCTAATGAAAGAAAAGCACCAGTAGCTCTATTCTGGAACTTATAAGTATTTGCAGCAGTTCCCTTTGTTACAGTTACTTTCCAAGCCATAGAGTCCAAACGAGCAATTGCAGTATCACCTTTTGCGACAACTGTAGAATCAAGTTTGCCGTTTTTAATGACTAAGGCAGAACTTGAAGACGTTTTCAAGAAGACAAAATCCCCAGTCTTAAGATCAGTATCACTTAAAACCTGAGCATTTGCCGACAATCCACCAGCTACCAGTGCGGCAGCCACAAGAGTAGAAAATCTTTTGTTCATAATTTAATAATTTAATTAGTAATAAAACCTATTTGTTATATAATGTATACAACCTTACGAATGTTAACGTGCGTATTTTGATAGCAAAAACGTACGTTTTTTTTCGTCATTTTTGGAGAGGTGCACGGAGGTTTGTGATGAAAAGGAGGTATGTTTGTACTCGATAAGCTATCTAATTGATAAGAAAGAATATAGAAAAGGAAAATTTATTCGGAAAAAGAATTGCAGGTTTAAAAAGTAGTTGTATTTTTGTAGCTGAAAAATGACGAATATAAACGTACGTTTTTTTCGTCATTTCATTTCTCACTTTCTACACTTCTAAATTCCAATCATTTACAAAAGACAAAAATACCATTTATATCTACTAAAATGGGGCTTTTTACCGTTCCTGCACTTACGCCATATTTATCTAACAACTAATCACTTACGGTTTTTTATTCAAGTAAAGCTATAAGCCCGAATCATCTCTTTTTGCAAAAATGCAGGAAAAACAAGGAAAATCTTATCTTTTAGAATTCTCTACACAACCGACATTCCCTTATTATCGATCTTCCGATATTTATCGGTGACAGGATTGACGATCTTCGTGGCAAGATGAGGTTGACTCAAAACTTGGCAGATAAATCATCATTTATGTTTCAAATCTGGGTAGAAGTGAATTATTTGCATAATGGTATATTGGAGTGCGGTTACTCTGTTACGGAATTCGTAAATCCGGAGAGTTTCAACCAAAATAAAGTTTGAAACTAAAGTTTCATGTAGTCGCATGCCTTGAAACTTTAGTTTCACTTACAGGAAACTTTAGTTTCATCGGTCGAAACTTTAGTTTCAAGCCGTGGAACTTAAGTTTCGACCGCAGACACTTTAGTTTCGTGGCAGGAAACAAATGAGTAGAGTGTTTATAGAGTGATATTCCTCTTGCGTAGGGGCTAAAAAGGGCTGTTTTGGGCGGTAATTTGCAAAAAGGGCGTTTTTTGCATTTTGACGGTTTTTGTAACAAGCTGATTAATAGGAATGTGCTAATTTATATAATGTACGCGTAGAGGGGCTATTTTTGGGGTGAAATTGGATGTAAAACCGAATGTAAAAGATTGAAATACAAAAAGATAAGAGGCTGTTTGAAAATGACTAACGAAAACGTACGTATTCGATTTCAAAAGACAAAAGTTAACAGACGTACGATAGAACTGAACTTTTTATAAACATTAGTATTAATATTAAATTTAGAATTATGAACAAAAAGTTTTCTACTCTTTTGGCAGGACTTGCATTGTTGGGTGCGATGAATGCCAATGCAGGGGATCCTGTAACATCCTTGAAGAAGACGGGTAACGGCTTGTACCAATTGAAAGCTACTGATGGAGTGTTAGCTATGACTCCTAATGGCGCTTTGAGATTGGAAGCTACTACTACTTCTGCAAATTTAGCAAGCACATTGTGGTGCATCGAAGTAACAGAAGAAGGTTATGGTAAAGCTCCTATCTTCGACTTTACAAACAAGGCAACCGGCCAGCGTTTGGATATCCAGTATGCAGGTACTTTGTTGGAAGGTTTGGGAGGAAGTACAGCTACTTATACTGATATACCTGGTACAGGTGCAGATTCTACCCGTGTAGGTGGTGAAGTTTCAGGCTGGGCTTATTTGAACCAATACACATCTATTCCGGCTGCAGAACAAGCAGGTAAGACTCTGTATTCTTATTTCAAAGCTGACTCCGTAATCGGTTTGAAAGCCAATAGTACAAACATTCAGGTTGTGAAGGAGGAGGCTGCTAAGGCTTATACAGATGCTGCCACAGGATCTCTTTTTACAAAGTTTGCTCTTGTTGAAGCCGACATGATCCGTTTGCAGGCTCCTGAAATCAATACGATTTTAGGTTTGCAGGCGGCTGATAAAGGCGTAGCTTTGACATTCACTCCGGACGAACAGGGTGAAAAGGTCACCGTAGCCAACCCGTTCAACGGAAAGAATGCTGGTAAGTTCTTGGCTGAAGCAACTACTGGTGCTGATGCTGCTGATTATGTATTCGTACTGACTACTGACAGTTCTTATCTGCGTGTCGATACTTCTATCGTCAATGCAAGCGGCGAAAGATTCCGTGCATTCAAATGGTCTGATCTGAGCTATGCTAAACGTCAGGCAAGTACAGCTGCAACAAAGCCGACTTCTGCTGCTGACTCTATTAGTAAAGTAACAGGTCTTGCTGATCAGTATAAGTTTGCTTTCTCTTATTATCCTTCAAAAGACAGCTTGGTAATCCAGGTTAAATCTGCAATGGATTATGATCCGGAAAACGCCACTAATGGTTCTAATTGGGTAGCTGATGCTGAAGCAACAGTGCTTCCGACAACAGCTGGTGGAAAAGGCACGAACAACTTCGTAACCGTTCAGGACTTGATCGAAAATAAAGTACGTATTGTTACTATCTATGACAAAAAGGAAACTAATATTTCCTTAGGTTTCAAAGGTTGTGAAGCCGGTTACAACGGTCGTACTTCTGTCGCCGACGGTCTGTATTTCATCATGAACCAGAAAGGCCAGTACTTGGCTTCTCCGATCCATAAGAATGGTACATTAGAATGGGTTACTGTTAAAGCAGACGAACAACTTCCTGCTCACATGCCGGCTTACCAGTGGGTTGTATTGAAGAAGAACACGGGCGATAAAGTGAAAGATTATTCTCCTGTAAGTGTAACGAACCGTGAATATCCGACTCAGACAACTCTGTCTCAGTTGATGAAGGCTGAAGGTGCTAAATACATGACAGCTTCTGATGCTCTTTATCAGGGTGAAGATTCTCTGGTCTTCGTACAGGTAAAAGAAGCTGAAGGTGTTAAGGGCAATGCTGCATTAATCGCTGAAGCTTATCAGGATACATTGTTAGGTTACAAGAACATTCCGGATGCCAAGTTCTTCTTGGATGAATATACATTCAAATATCTGCACCCGTATGCAACTGGCGAAAACAGTAAGTATTTGGCTAAGGGTGCCGGTAAAGATTCATTGTTGAATGTTTTGAATGGCAAGGATGCTTTCCGCCTGGTTGAAAAGAAATGGGCTACATTTGGTTATGCCGGTACTACGACTGAATTGAACAGAGCCGGTATCAAGAAACTTTATAGAGTTTCTTATTCTATCCAGTTGAAAGACGCATTCATGGGTGAAGCGGCTGAAGACAAATATGCAATGTCTAAATACTTCGGTGCTCCTGCTGACAGCTTCTTCTTCAAAGAGAATAATCATCATGAAGGCGAATGCTTCTATGCAATCGTAAAAGCTAATGATACGGATCTTGATGATGTAAAAGCCGGTGTAACGGATGATATTCTGGATGCAACAGTAAAAGTTCAGCCGCTGGGTGAAACAAGAACATCTGCATTTGCAATCAATCCGGACAACACTCCGTTGTATCGTCGTTTCAATAACGTAAACTTAGGTGAAAGCGCAACTGACGGCCGTGATAGCTTGAGATTCTTCGAAAATGTTCGTAAGGAATATCTGATGGACGAAAACAACCGTGAAGGTGGTTTGATGGATGCAAATGTGAACTACGTAGGTATGTGGACTGCCGATAAGGCAACAGGCTTGGCATTCCAAGTCGATACAGCTTGGGTCGGCCGCGGTCATGGTTATATCAAACCGCAGTACCTGATCTCTGTAAACCATAAGGATTTCGAAGGTGTAGCCGGTACTCCTTGTACGGAAGATGGCCCGCATATCACTCCTGACGGACAGATCACAACCGATTCTATGTTGTGTAAACATGCTCATCCTGCAATTCCTGGCTTCGAAAGAGCTAAATATTTGGTAAGCTTCCAGGATTCAGTTGATCTTGTAGGTCAGGATAAGCCTTATGCTGACATCGCCGATGGTTACACTCGTGTAGGTTTCGTTGAAGCTATCCGTATCGCTGATACATTGTGGGTATTGCCGGCAGAGTACAGAAGCGTGGCTAACGAAAAGATCGACTTCAAGGCATTGGCAAAGGTTGATTCTACTATGCGTGCTGATTACGGTGTAGGTATCAAGAACCTGTTGTCTGGTGACGATCACAAGAACTACACTTGGTCATTCCGTTATGTACATCCTGAAAATGCTAATAATGTAACAGCTGAAGGCAAAGAAAACTCATTCTTGTTCGAATCCAACAACTATGACGGTGAAAACATCGCTCCTGAAAATGCAGCATGGTTGAAGATCCAGAACGGTTGTGTTGTTCTGACAAAAGATCCTTCTGTGTTCTCCAATGCTAAGACCGGTGGCGACGGCGCCCTGATCTTCAACGTTGAAAACAAAGAAAACGACGAGTTGGCTACGGACAACGAAACAATCGCTACATCTGAAGTGGCTGTTATCGCCGGTAACGGAAACATCCGGATCGCTGGTGCTGCCGGCAAGAAGGTTGTTATCTCTAACATCTTAGGCCAGACAATTGCCAACACGGTTATCACTTCCGACAATGCTGCAATCGCTGCTCCTCAGGGTGTAGTCGTAGTCGCTGTCGAAGGCGAAGAAGCTGTTAAGGCGATCGTTAAATAATAACGACATATTCATCATAAAGTAGAGATGCGGGTGACCGTATCTCTACTCAGATTGAAATAAAGAATTTATAATCAATATAATGAATCATGCGTCCGGTCTTTACGACCGTTCAATTACCCCGCGAGGGCGAACAAGTGATACATTAATACTAAAGTAAAAAATAAGAATGCTGCCCGTACTTCTGTGAGGAAGGAGAGCAGACAAAAAACAAGCCCCGGTTGTATTCGTACTGCCGGGGCTTCGTTATTATTCAAATATAGGAATATCGAAAAACTATTTCTTGTTATAATGCCGCAAACCGTTCCTCCCCTTTTGCAGTCACCGCCGTGCATTCCATTTCGATCAGCCAGCCGGTCCGGCAGACCGGAGCACGGACGATGATATAAGGAAGGGTTGGATGGTGTTCGTCTATATACTGTTTGACGCGTGCATAATCAGCCGTATCGCGGATATAGATTATCGCCTGCATGATATCGTCTAAAGCGGCCTCCGCCTCTTTCAGCAGGGCTTCGATATTCTCGATCATGCGGGAAGCCTGTTTCATGATATCGCCGGCATGCACGATTTCCCCGTACCGGTCGATACTGGCCGTGCCGGAGATAAAGATATGGCGGCGGTCGCCGTATGTGACAGCCGTTCCCCTTTCGAACGTGACGCCATATTCATACGTGCGGTTCAGATGTTCGGGGGCGTATAGATAGCGGATTTGTTCAGGGCAAATACCGGAAACGGCATATGTGTCCATTGTCACGAACACCATCGGGTCGAAATAGCGGCCCTCGATCCCCGTACTGGCGATGAAATGAGTCTCTTCCGTCAGGTTCTGTGTCGCGAATACCTCTTTGCGGGCTTTTACCACACCCGGATAATTCACGTCTACATTCTGTACGAAGATCCACGTACGCAGGCAGTTGGCTGCCAGTGTGCAATTGGCTTCCGTCAGTTGAAGGATATAATCGCGGAAGATCAGGCGGGTCTGGTATTCCGAATTGGCTGCCCGGTTGCACTGGTTGGCGCCTAAAAGCTGGCTGTATGCCCCGTGACGCGCCTCGAACAACCCGCTCGGCAATACCTGTGTCTGCACACCGGTCTGCAACCAGGCCCACAACGCGATCTTCGTCCCGTTCATCGGAGCCTGCTGCACGATTGACAGTGCGCAATAAGGGGAAAGCCGTTCCCGTTCCATCAGTTCATCCGTCTGGTTGGTTACGTCGCTCAGGAAATAACGCCGGAAAATGGCGACCGGATTGCCGGGCAACTCTTCCACCGAACGGGCGTAGGCATCTTGTATATGTTGCAACTGAGTGTGAAAATCCTCCATACAATCCGTTTGTTGGAAGAAGAGATGGTATTCTGTTATACCTTTGGAAGATTGGAATGAGGAGATTTGCACCTCCGTCGTGCCGTATGTTTTCCTTATCAGGTTCATATCTGTATTATGTTTTGCTATAGGTTGTAAAAATAAAGCTATTTAATTGAAATTTGAAAATTGAGAGTTGAAAATTACTTAATAAAGTAAGGAACGGTATCAGGTACGGAAATGGCGGATACTCATTCCTTAGCTCCGTTATTGATCCAATCGTCGAGCAACGTCAGGGTGCCGGAGGTTGTAATGATGTTGGTATGATCGTATTTGAGAATGTTTTCGTGCAGGATGATGTGCAGGAAACTTTCCTCCGCGCTTCCCGGCTCGACCAGCTTCAGCCCCTTCTCGCTTTTATCGGCCACGACATCGACCAAAGCCTTGTGGCTTTTACCTTCCGTGAGGTACAGCCCAGCAGCCGGTGCCGTGCTTCCTCCATGGCAAGCCGTACAGGAACGGTTGAAGATTCCGGTCTGGATGCTGTTGAACATGCCGGCATCCAGGTTCCCGGCGTCCAGCCGTATGGTGTCCGCCTGTTCCGTGTAGTCGGCGGTATAAAAGCTGGCGACCCTTTTACGCAGCTTGTCGATGACACAAACTTCGATCTGTGTCACTTCGCCGGGAATACCGGCCAAGACCATGTCTATCGTTCCGTCGGCCGACTGGCTGATCCCTTTTGCCGTTTGTGCGAAAGCATTGTCGGGAGTGAATCCGGCCAGCACGACGCTGTAACCGCCCGGCCAGGAATCGGCCCCGCTGATTCGGGCGGTCAACTTCACCGTTCCTCCCTCCCTTTCCGCTTGGTTGTTTTCATCATAGATCTTGCCATCATCGCAGGAGATGGCAAGGCAGGAAAAGAACAACAGTCCGGAGATGAATGAATAAACTTTTCTGTTCATGACGTAAGGGTTAGAATGTGTACTGAAGTAAAACGGTTCCGGAATGCATGGCCAGTCCCAAGTCGTCGTTGTCGCGGTCAAGCTGCGTGTCATGTCCGGTACGTCCGATGAATTGATACATGGCTTGCAGT
The DNA here is from genome assembly GCF_977054455.1 of Parabacteroides sp. Classification (NCBI taxonomy): domain Bacteria; kingdom Pseudomonadati; phylum Bacteroidota; class Bacteroidia; order Bacteroidales; family Tannerellaceae; genus Parabacteroides; species Parabacteroides sp. The sequence goes on from NZ_CDRTCT010000009.1 coordinate 85,001, forward strand.
TTCAGGTTGCAGCCGGTGAAGAAATAGTTGAATCCGACGGCCGGCATATTCAGAAAACCGTTTGTGTCCAATCCGTTGCGGTTGAAGAAGTCATAGCGGGCTGTCGCTTGCAATTTGCCGGTGACGAAATAACCGCCTTGCAAGTAACCGCCTAAATAGTTATAGCTCTCGTTGATTTTCTGCCGTTTGGTAAAACCGACATTCATATAATAGATTTCAGCGCCGAGGTACAGGCGGTTCTTCAACATGGCGAATTCGGCTCCTGCCCGAAAGTCGTTCGTACTTTCGCTTTCGCTCTCCACATTCAATGAAGTGGAAAGACCGAACAGCATCTTGTCTTCCTTCAAACGGTTCGGACTGCCCTGGTTTGACGGCATGACTCCTTTCGGCATATAAGTGACGCGGCCGGCATACAGCAATGACGGGATATGCCAGTCGTCGCTGAACGTTTTGGACGCCACATTGACGGAGGTTCCCGTTCCGTTGAAAATCCCCACTTCGTAGCCGAACTTCTCCCTTACCAACCCGTGTACTTCCACTCCGAGGTCGAAACCCATGCCGATATTCGGTGTCACGGCATTAAGGGAATAAGGCAGGATGACGGATGAGGTGAGCGATGCCGGCAATGTCGGCATTAACGTCTCGCCCAGCGTAGTCAGGTAAGCGTGCGAGAACGGAGTCTTGAACTTGCCCACACGTATGGCGAAACTCTTCTTCATCTCTACGTCGAACCAAGCCTGCTGCAGGATGTTTCCCCCGCTTCCGGCGGCATTGATGGAGAGGTTGAATGTCACCCGGTCGAATGCCTTGCCCGTGAAACCGAGAATGGCGTAAGGGATCGAGAAACCGCTGTTGTGTATATTGTCCTGATTATAGGCAGGATCCAGTCCTTCATCGTCGTAGTAGTTGATGTTGGCGCTGGTCTGAACCAACATATAAGGTTTGAAAACGAAATCCCCCTTCTTGGTAGCGATCGCAAAACCTTCTTTGCCGTTTAATGAGACGACACCGTTTTCCGTATCTTCCTCATATTGGGCCCTGACGGCCAACGGCAGGAGTAATAACGCTGCAATTATGATGATCAGTTGTTTCATTTCAGTTTGTCTTATGGATAAATTATAAGGAGTTGAGGAATGCGATCACTGCCTCACGCTCTTCCTTGCTCATTTGTTTGAATAAATTTTTAGAGGCTTCCCCTTCGCCTCCGTGCCACATGATGGCTTCGGTCAGGTTGCGGGCGCGTCCGTCGTGGAGGAAATAGGTATGGCCGTTGACTTTCTCCTGCAGTCCGATGCCCCAGAGCGGCGTGGTACGCCATTCGTTTCCTCGTGCCAGGCCGCTGACATAATGGTCGTTCAGCCCGACTCCCATGATTTCCGATCCCATGTCATGCAGCAGGAAATCCGAATAAGGATGAATGGTTTGTCCGCCGAGCCACGGCAAACGCGTACCGTTGAGCAGGGTGGAACCGCCCGCCTGTGTATGCAACGTAGTGACGTGGCAAAGATGGCATTTGGCCTCGTAAAACTTTTGTTCTCCCAAAATGACCACAGGGTCGTTCAGGTTGCGTCGTGCCGGCACGCCGAGGCTTTGCATATAGAGGTCCACATCTTCCATATCGGCGGTCGATATGTCGAGCTGGTCGTACGAGAGTCCCATCATACTGCCCTGGTTGATCTGGACCTGCCCTTCGCAAATCTCTTCCGGATAGCGGCTGTTGGTCACACCCATATCGCTTGAGAACCCAAGTTCGACAGTCAGGTCGAGATGCTGTGCCTTGTTGCCGGAAAGGCCGACACCGGTGACGCCTTTCTCGGTGATATAGTTGCAACGTCCGCTGATGCCGTATTCCGGATAATGGCTTTTGGCTGCGAGCGCTTCGATTTCCCGGCGGTCGATCGCCATCATCTGTCCCATGCCGACGTGGCGTAGCGGGATGCGTACGGTGCAGAACAGATCTTCCGGGGCGATACTGTCTTTATACCATTCGGTTATCGCGTAATTGGGTTTGCATAGTTCGTAAGTCTCTCCGTCGGGGAAGGAAAAAGTCTGCTTGTCGTATGTGACGGACAACTTGCCTTCCGGTTTGACGCCATAGATGGCCTGGTCATGCAATACCCGTCCGTAGTCACGGAAGAAAGCGCCGTTGCGGCGGGAGATATAGACCAGCATGGAAGAGAAACCGTAGTTGCCCGAACCGCCGTTTTCCCACAATGTCGGTTTGGTCCTTCCGGCGTTGCGGTGGCAACTGCCGCAGGAGTAACCGGCATAGACAGGGCCAAGTCCGCCTCCGTCACCGTTGTTGCTGGTGCGTACGTCGTCGTAGAGACCGTCGCCGTTGTTGAAACGGATCGAGTTGGCTCCTGTTATCCAGTCGGCGTTCGTGTCATAGGCTACCGATGAGTTCAGGAAAATCGTTGAAGTCCCTGCCGACAGTGCATATCCGCTCGGGACATCTATTTTATCCATATCCATTTTATCTTCCTCTTCACACGCTGCGCATGCAAAGAGGAAGAATAGCGAGGATGTTAACAGGTAAGATGGCTTCATGTTTTCAAAGGATCGTTTATTTTGCTCCGTCAACAGTGCGGGGTTGTCCGTCTTTGAACAGGAGATATTCCAATGTATGGTAACCACGTACGCTCTGTGCTGTCCCGATGGCTTCATCTTCTTCGTCGAAGTTCCCGCTCCATTCCAGGTCATCCCAGTTCTGTGAGTTCAATACCTGTACGATACCGTTCTGATCCAAAGGCCAGCTGTCCATGTTCGGATCCAGGCCTAAGTTGGCAACGGGGCCGATAAGGAAGGCTTCGCTCTTTTCCCACGGTTCGCGTGCCGCGATCCATACGTTACAGGCCTTCTCGAAGTTGTCGTCGCTTGGGTTTTGCCTGAACTGGTTCACCGCATCCAGCAAAAGTTTGTTTTTTTCCTGTAAGTCTTTATAAGTCGGAAGAACGACCGCGTCGACAAACTGTTCGGCTATTGCATCCAGGTCATCGTCGTATTGAGGATCGCCGAAAGTCCGGTTTACATACGGTTTTACTTCGTTTAGCAACAGGTTGGCCAGTTCCATGCAAGTGTTCATGGCGGCAACGGCCTCTTCGCTGTCGATGTTGTTGCGGAAGGGTTGCGGAATAGCCTGGATCGTCTTTGCCGAAGCGAAAATCAGCGTTTTGATTTCTTCGTCGAGATCCGGGTTGGCAGAAGCAATCAGCTTTGAAAGCGAGTGTTCTGCAATGTCGCCTTCATCGTCGAAATCCTTGTAAGAGTTGAAAGCGCTCAGGTTCCCGTTCACTTTGGACACGTCGTTGTCGTCGATGCGGCCGTAGTATGTGTTGCGGATGGAGAAGATGTTGTTCGTATAGTCGTCGCGCGAGTGCCAGCTATACCATGATTCGACGGCGTAAAGGCCGCCTTCCTTGTCACCGCTTGTATATTTGGTGTACGGGTCCTTGATCTTGGCGTCACCCACTTCGTTGGCGATGTTCCACATGCCGCTTTCGATCATTTCCTCGATACACGAGAGCGGGCTTTGGTAAGCTCCGGCAGTCTGGTCTTTGAAGATCGTGGCATATGGGCCGTGTGAACCCTGTTCGTCGACATAGTCGGTTACCCAGGAATTGTAGAGTGTGGTCGCATCGTCGTTCAGCAGCATGGCCACGTTGTACATATAGTTGCCCCATGCACTGGCGTTCTCAGAACTGTAATCCAGGCTGACCGGATCTTTTCCGCTACCTTCTGGTTCCGGATCGTTGTTGTCGCTACATGCTCCCATCGAGAATGTCATGGCGAGCGATAGGGCTGCCAGACCGAAATAATTCTTCTTTTTCATTTTGTTGATAAGCTATTAAATTGTTTATGTTGTTTTTATTTGCTGAGGAACCAGCCGATGTAGGCGATAGCCAGGCTGAATTCGTTTTCGCTGTTGTATTTGCCGCCCCCTATTTTACGTGTCGTGTAGTCCGCTTTCACGACAAGGTTCGGCAGGGCGTACCAGTTGGCGCCGGCCGTCCACATGCTTACTTTGTTGCGTAAATCCATCGTGTGCTTGCCTTCGCCTTTCTCCTGCGGGTTGTAGTATTCGTAGCGGACGAACGGATAGATTACGGGTACGTTCCTATTGTCTTTGCAAACCGCACGCAGGTTGAAGCCCACTTCGCCACCGTAGCTGACCGCGCGTTTGGCGATCGGGGTTGTCTGTGTGTAAGGAGAACCGCCGCTCTGGTGGTTGTTGACGTTGCTGAGGTCGTCGGCTTTGCTCAGATTGCCGTATATCATGTTTGCGCGTGCGGTGACATATTTGTTTCTATATTGCAGGTCGGCCGTATAGATGCGCAAAGGGATGTTTCCATATTTGACGTAGGTTTCCGGTTTGTCTGAATTGGCTCCCGTATTGTGGCAATAATAGAAGGAACCGCCTATTTTCAATCCCGGTACTCCTAAATAGTTCAGGCGAGCCACGTAGCCCGGCGAGGTGAAGTTGTCTGTTTCGAACAGTCCCTGCTTGCCGCCGGCGACCCATGTGTTGCGGTCGAAACCGTTGGCGTTCAATCCGGCAACGACCAAAGCCCGGTAGTTGAAACGTGTGTAGCCCCGGCCGAACGTACCGAACACTTCGATGCCGTTTTCATGCCAGGTGGAAGGCAGCAGGGTCGTTTCGCCTTCCGGACGGGAAGTTCCGAAGAAGTTGATCGGCTCGTGATGCTCGTTGGTCAAACCGACCGGGACGATCAGGTGGCCGGCACGGACATTGAAGGCCGGATGGACAAGACGTGTGATGTGGAATTGTTCCAAAGCGACTTCGCCGCCTTTTTCCACTTCCATTTCGTATTCTCCGTTTTCCGTGTTTTCTATCTCATAGGCACTTCCCGTACCTCCTGCCTCAAATTCTATTTCTGCGCCTAATACCCATTGGGAATTGAACTTGTAATCGAAAGCCAAGACAAAACGGGGGATGGAGATCGAATTGCGGTGGTCTTTCTTGCTTCCGTTGTCCGTACCCCGGAAACGGTTGATGCCGTAATCCATAAAGTTCGCGAGGATTTCCCCATATCCGCCGAAGCGGAACTTGTCATATCCGGCGGCATAAATGTCTGCAGACTGTTTCACTGCGGATTTTCCTGTCGTTGTTTCTTCTTGTTCCTGTGCAAAAGCTGTCACGCAGGAGATTAGTAGAGTGATTGCTAATAAATGAGTTAACCTTTTCATTGCGTTTTTTAATTTTTGGCAAAATTAGAGGGGTTGCGAACGGTGTGCAATCGCAATTAGTAGGTAAAAACGCCCCGAAGTTACCTATTTGTAGGTATTATACTCAAATATCACCTTGAATAGGTAGCAAAGGGCGGTTTTTTACTCACATGCAGGTATTGTAACAGACGGCATGTGCCCTTATCTTTGCAATGTCATTAAGGAAGTAACACTATTAGTATAATCGCTATATCAAAACCTTTTGTTAATTATGTAAGCATATAAGATGATTAACGATATCGGAAAGTTTTTATTGGTTATTTTCGATATAAAAAAGAAGCCTCTCTGTGAAGAAAGGCTTCTTTTTTATCATAAGGTTTCCGCCTTGTTGTCCGGCTATGAGTTTTTTCTATCCCACTCTGACAGGAACCCGATCTGCGATTTCATAAATTACACAATCATTCGGCCTGTGCCGAAATAATCAGTCCCGGAACCATTCCGAACTTCGTCCTTTACATTCGTTTTAGGTAGGAGGAAAAGATGTATTTTTTGCACGACTGATCCGGTTGACTGTGCGGACGCTGTCGCTTTCAACACTGGTGACATCTCCCTCGCAGTTGGTGAAATAGATGTAATGTCCCATATCCATGAAACGATAGACCTTGCACCCTTCGTGTTCGAACAGGTATTCGACTCGATAAGTGGAATTGTTTACCGGTTTTTCCCGAGTAAGGGGTATTTGTGTGGCGCATGAAGAAAGCCATGTGCTGCAAACGAACGCTAAGCCCGCTGCAAATGTAGACAAACTTGCTCTTCTCATCTTCGGACATTTTTAATGTTAATATCCAAAGGTAACGATTAAAGGAACACATGGTATGATCGAAAGGTATTTTACCTACAATTAGGTATATTTTTATTGTTCCGGAAAACAAAACTTTGCTTCATATTGTCATTATAGACAAGTGTGTTTGCCGATAGAGATCCGTCTATCGGCAGATAAAAATTATCAATTTGAAAAATTCTTTCAATCAGTATCTTACGATTTACCTTTGCAGGGTAATCAAAAAATAGTAGTAACAAATTAAATAGTAAAAATCATGGAACCAATTATCAATTCACAAGTACCCGAATTCAAAGTTCAAGCTTTTCAGAATGGTAATTTTAAGACAGTAAGTAGCGAAGATATCAAGGGCAAATGGGCCATCTTTTTCTTCTATCCTGCCGACTTTACATTCGTATGCCCGACCGAATTGGTCGACATGGCTGACAAGTATGGCAAATTTCAGGAAATGGGTGTCGAAGTATATTCTGTAAGTACAGACTCACACTTTGTACACAAGGCATGGCATGATGCTTCCGAAACAATTCGTAAAATCAAATATCCGATGCTGGCAGACCCGACAGGCGTTTTGAGCCGTGCGTTCGGTGTGATGATCGAAGATGAAGGTATGGCTTATCGCGGTACGTTCCTGGTAAATCCCGAAGGAAAGATCAAGATCGCCGAAATCCACGATAACGGTATCGGCCGTAACGCAGACGAATTGCTTCGTAAAGTCGAAGCTGCCCAGTTCGTTGCTTCTCACCCGAACGAAGTTTGTCCTGCAAAATGGAAAAAAGGCGAAGCAACATTGAAACCGAGCATTGACTTGGTAGGAAAGATCTAAAGGCTATGTTAGACTCAGCAATGAAAGACCAGCTTTCGGGGATTTTCTCCGGGCTGGTATCCCAATATGTATTTGATATACAAGTCGCTCCCGGTCATGAAAGCCGCCAGGAGCTGATAGACCTGCTTAGCGATGTGGCCTCTTGCTCGGATCATCTGTCATGCAACATTGCCGATGGCGAAGGACTTCAATTTACAATAGTAAAAGACGGTATGCCTACCGGTATCCGGTTTCGGGCAGTACCCAACGGACATGAATTTACGTCCCTGCTGTTGGCTATCCTGAATAGTGATGGAAAAGGGAAAAATATACCGGACGAAAGTATCCGTGCCCGTGTCAGAGCGCTGAACGGCCCTATCAAGTTGACGACTTATGTCTCTCTTACTTGTACCAACTGTCCGGATGTGGTGCAGGCACTCAATGTCATGGCTACTCTCAACAACGGGATCACCCATGAAACGGTGGATGGCGCCATCAACCAGAAAGAAGTTGAGGCGATGAAAGTACAGGGAGTCCCTTCTGTTTTTGCCGATGGCAAACTGATCCATGTGGGCCGCAGTGATTTTGGAGAATTGCTTTCCAAACTCGAAGCCCGGTACGGGATTAGTGAAGGGGTTGTTGATAACTCTGTTGAAAAACCTGTTAAGAACTATGATGTGATAGTAGTGGGAGGTGGACCCGCCGGCGCAGCAGCGACTATCTATTCGGCACGTAAAGGCTTGAATGTAGCAGTTATAGCCGATCGTATCGGCGGACAGGTCAAGGAAACGGTCGGCATAGAGAATCTGATCTCTGTTCCGCAGACTACCGGACAGCAGTTGGCGAACGACCTTCTGGCACATATCAACGACTATCCGGTCGATATACTGGAGCATCGCCGTGTGGACAAAGTCGAACTGGACGGACCAGCGAAACTTCTGACCGCTTCTACCGGCGAACGTTTTTCTGCTCCTGTCGTTATTGTGGCGACAGGCGCGAGCTGGCGCAAGTTGAATGTACCGGGCGAAGCGGAATATATCGGAAGAGGAGTGGCTTTTTGCCCTCACTGCGACGGTCCGTTTTATAAGGGTAAACACGTTGCGGTTGTCGGCGGTGGTAATTCAGGTATCGAAGCGGCTATAGACTTGGCGGGCATCTGTTCGAAAGTGACGGTCTTGGAATTTATGGATGAACTGAAAGCCGATCAGGTGTTGCAGGAAAAAGTGAAGAGCCTGCCGAATGTGGAAGTATTCCTGCATTCCCAATCTTTGGAAGTGATCGGCAACGGCGATAAGGTGACAGGCCTTCGTGTAAAAGACCGTAAGACGGAGGCGGAGCGGGTGATCGACCTGGATGGCATCTTTGTCCAGATCGGCCTGGCTGCCAACAGTGGCGTGTTCCGCGACGTTGTCGAAACGAATAAACCGGGTGAGATTGTGATCGATACGTATTGCCGGACCAATGTCCCCGGTATCTATGCGGCAGGCGACGTCTCGACCGTCCCCTATAAACAGATCATCATAGCAATGGGAGAAGGGGCAAAAGCGGCTCTGTCTGCTTTTGAAGATCGTATGAGAGGTTTAATCGGTTAATATTTAGTATTTGCTATGAATGAAGGGGGGCATTAATCTGTATATTAGAACACAGATAACACAGAGGAGACGGATTCACACAGATTGATTATAATAAAAAACTGCGGTTATCTGTTGAATCTGTGTCATCTGCGTTCTATTTTTATTTTGACACACCTTCATTGCGTATAAAGTCTTGAAAATGCAAAATAACGTCCACCCTGTTTCTTGCCCCGTCCATCATTTCCCCCGCTCCCGTCCGGTAAGACAGGGGACGGGGGTATAGTATCGGGATCCAAACCGGTGCAAGTCATAATGGAGGCGGTGCTCCAATTTTTCCATTTTACAACGCTTTTTCCGGATACAAGGCATTCCACCATTCCGGCTGGTCTTTGAGCCATTTGGCGAACCAGGCGTAGATGGTTTTGTTCCATTCGGCACGTTTTTTATAGTCCAGTATCTGGTGGTTCTGTCCTACGACCTGGACGAAAGCGGTCGGTTTGCCTAACAGTTTCAGCGCAGTAAACATCTGGATGCTTTCGCCGATCGGCACGTTGGTATCGACCGTCCCGTGCAGGAAAAGGATCGGGGTATTGATCTTGTCGGCATTGAACAGCGGGCTTTGCAACGTGTACATATCCCGCGCGTTCCAGGGATAGCTGTTCGCACTTGCCAGGGCGCTGTAGGAATATCCCCAGTAGCCTTCGCCCCAATAGCTGGTGATGTCGCTGATCCCGGCATGGGAGATGGCGGCGGCAAAGATATCCGTTTTTGTTTGCAGGTATTGTGTCATGAAACCGCCGTAGGACGCTCCTATGCAACCGATCTTCCGGGCATCGACAAAGTTGTGTTCGATACAAAATTTCTTTGTCCCTTCGATGATCTCGTCTCCCGTACGCTGTCCCCATGCATTCACGTGGCGGGCGGAGAACTCCTGTCCGAAGCCGGTCGCCCCGCTGGGCTGGATGATATAGACGATGTAGCCCAATGCCGCATACACGTGCGACGGATACCGGTTTTCGAGCGAACGTTCCGTCGGGCTGGTTCCCCCGTAGTAATTCACGATCAGCGGGTATTTCTTGTTGGGATCGAAATGGGGCGGCAGATAATAGCGTCCGTAGATCGTATCGCCGGCAGCCGCCTGGAAATTCCAGTCGTGCACTTCGCCGAGGGTGATATCCTTCAAGATGCCGGCAGAAAGGTCTTTCAGGCAAACGGAGGTATTCTTTTTCAGGTTGACGGAATAGAGGCGTTGCGAGTTGGAGGCGCTTTCTCCGAAGTAGACCAGCTCGGGAGTTGTTTCGGCAATCGTGAAATCCGAGAGGATATCTTCTTGCAGCGGGATGGGGCTGATCTTCCCGGTTGCCGGATTCAGGACGTACAGGCGTGTGCAATCCTTATCTTCTCCCTGTAGATAGATTTGTTTATCGCTTTTGTTCCAAACGAAGTTTTGAACCGAAGGATCGAAGTCTTTGGTGACAGGAGTCACCTGTTTACTTGTCGGATCGTAGAGGAAGAGTTGCCCGTCGCTCATGTTGGAAGTCTGTCCCGGTGCGATCTTCAAGCCTGTTTTGTCAAAAGCTTCGCCGGAGGCGGCAATAGCCAGCATCTTGCCGTCGGGTGAGAATTGGGCATAGTTGACGAACGGGTCTTTCAGAAGGAGTTCCGTTTCCAATGTTTGCAGGTCCATCCGATAGAGCAAAGTAGTCGAAAACGGACGTCTCGTCAGCTCCCGTTCGCTGCAAGTGAAGAGCAGGTAGCGGCCGTCGTCGGAAATGTCGTTGACGGAAGTCGAAGTATGTCCGTAAGTAAGGCGTTGGAACACTCCGGTTGCCAGGTCGTACTTATGGATGAACGAACGGGTTCGCCATCCCGGCTGACGGTCGTCAGGCACAAGGATTTCCTGAAGGTCTTCCCCTTTCTTCGGCCCCTCTTCGGCGACGTTAAACAGCAGGAAGTCTTCTGTCGGAGCAAAGCTGAACCAGCCGTCGGGAAGGTTGCGGGCAAGGACTGATTCGGCCTGGGTTACCGGGTCGATCGTGACAAGTTCTTTTCCCTGCATGCCTTTGCGGGTATAATAAAGACGGTTACTGCGGGGCATCCAGCTGTAATGATTGCTGCCGCTTTCCATTAAAACCTGCCCTGTGGCCCGGTCGGTCACTTGCTGGAACGATTCGGTGTCGCCACCGGGATAAGTCGTCTGGTAGGCGGTCAACAGGTATTTGCCGTTGGGGGAAAGGCTGACGGAGCGGAAGCGTGTGCCATCGAAGACATCGTTCAAGGTGTAGCGTTTCTCCGGATCGGTTGTCGCTGTGACAACGGCTTTACCGTCTGTCTTAAAGAGGGCTTTTGGAGTATGATTCGTTTCGCCTGAGGCAGTGAGATATTTGATTACAACTTCGTAGCGGCGGGGTTCGAGCGTAAGCTTGAGTTCGCCGTTGGCGGGTGCTTGTTTCTCGTTGTCGATATACACCTCGTAATGTTCCGGCCCGCTGATCAGAAGGCTACCGTCCGTATAGCGGTCGCTGTTCAGATAAAAGGAGGCGAGGCTGACGGAGTAGTTTTTGCTTTGTCCGGCCGGAGTTGCGGCATCCAGCGTCCGGTTGCTTTCCCGGACGTTGTTGAAGGGGATGGCGGTTTTTAATCGCTCGGCATCTGTGAATTTCTTACTGTTCACGTCAAGGCTGTCGACGATGAACGGCCCTTTTATCTCATAAGGGCCTGCATACCTGAACTGCTTAACCGGCACTTCTTCGGCAAAAAGGTTGCAACAGATGCAAAGGGCGGAAAGGATAAGTATGTTTCTTTTCATGGGGAAATGTGTTAGAATAGCAAAACTTCTTTATGTTTTTTAGGCACGGATTTCACGGATTACACGGATTTTCTTTCTCTTCTCCGTGAAATCCGTGTAATCCGTGCCTTAATATCTACTTATTGCAGATTGATCTCGTCCACAAACAAGAACGCCGGATTACCCGCACCTCCGTGCCATGCCGGAAGTTTGTCGCTCTTGATGATGACTTCGACGTAGCGGGCTTTTACCGGGCCGAAGGAGATTTCCTGCGGGTAAAGGCCGTCTTTGTCGTCTTTGCCTAAAGACGGGATAACCTTGGAAGCTACCTCCTTGAAGTTCTGTCCGTCGTCCGAGACCTTTACGGTAACGCCTGCCGCTCCCATGATCCAGTCCCCTTTCACAACATTCGTGTTGAAGGACACTTTGCTGAACTCGGTCGGTTCTTTCAGGTCGATAACGGCATCCAAGTCCTTGCCCTGGAAGTCGAGCCAGCGTCCGGTCTTGTAGTTGTCGTTGCCGCTCAGGCCGTCGGTCAGTTCCGGGCCGCCGTTGAAGTCATATCCTCTGCTGGGAGCCACCTTCAATGTGACCGGCTTGGCTGTCGCCTTGTTGAAGTCGATCTTTTCAGAGAAGATACGGCTGTTTCCGGTCGGGCGGACAGCCACGGCTTTCACTTCTGCATTTTGCTTGATGCGGAGAGGGGCTTCGTATTTCGGGCTGGTTGCCGTCGGTTCGCTGCCGTCGAGCGTATAATGGATATCGGCGTTGCCTTCGGTTTCGAGCGTCACGACGATTTCGCCTTTGTCACCGTCGGTAGCGAAGGAGGCGCGGATGTCGAAGATATGTTTGGCGTAGTTGTAGCCCAAACGGTCGTAGAGTTCGGTCATGCGGACCAAACGCGGCAGGAACGCCTTGAAATCTTTCGGAGCGTCGGTCCATTGTATTTCAGCCAATGCATCCATACGCGGCAATACCATATATTCGACCTGGCTGAATGTCGGGATATATTCTGTCCAAAGGTTCGCCTGCACGCCGGTTACATATTTCCGGTACTCTTCCGGGATTCCGGCAGTCGGTTCGAACGAATAGACGCGTTCCAACGGCAGATAGCCGCCGATGGCAAGCGGGTCGTGTTCCGTGTCGGTAGACTGGTAATAGTCGAAATAGAGGTAAGAGTTGGGCGTCATGATCACATTATGTTTCTGCTTGGCAGCCTCGATGCCGCCGTCTACGCCGCGCCAGCTCATCACCGTCGCGTTCGGAGCCAGGCCACCTTCCAGGATCTCGTCCCAGCCGATGATATGGCGGCCTTTGCTTTCGACGAATTTCTCCATGCGTGAGATGACATAGCTTTGCAGGTATTCTTCGGCACTGTGCTTGCTGTCCGCTTTGATGCCTTCCGCCTTGATACGCGCCTGGCACTTCGGGCAACTCTTCCAACGCACTTTCGGGCATTCGTCCCCTCCTACGTGTATATATTCGGACGGGAAGAGGTCGATCACCTCGCCGAGCACGTCTTCGAGGAAGGTCATGGCCTTTTCATTACCGGCACAGATCACGTCGTCGGAAACGCCCCACTGGGTCCATACTTCATACGGTCCGCCCGTGCAACCCAATTCCGGGTAGGTCGTGATGGCTGCCAACTGGTGTCCCGGAAGGTCTATTTCGGGGATGATCGTGATGAATCGTTCTTGGGCGTAAGCGATCACGTCGCGGATTTCATCTTGCGTATAGAACATGCCTTCGCCATACGGTTTGCCGTCATATTGGCCGGAGTTACGGCCGATAACGGTTTCCTTGCGTTGCGCCCCGATCTTGGTCAGTTCCGGATATTTCTTGATCTCGATGCGCCACCCCTGGTCGTCCGTCAGATGCCAGTGGAAACGGTTCATGTTGTGCAAGGCAAGAATATCGATAAACTTCTTGACCGAATCAACCGGGAAGAAGTGCCGGGAGACGTCTAAATGCATACCGCGGTACGGAAAGCGCGGATAGTCGTTGATGCTGGCAGCCGGAAGTTCGATGTCCATCCCTTCGGCCACGGCGGGGATAGACTTGCGCAAGGTCTGCACGCCATAGAATATGCCGGCGTTGGATGCTCCGGCGATCTCGATGCCGTTCTCGCTGACCAGCAGGCGGTAACCTTCCGGGTTCCGGATGTCGGAAGCGATCGACAGATGAATGCCTTTGTCCGCATTCCCGGCAATCACTTTCGGTTCATATCCCGTAGCCTCTTTGACATAGGAGGCAAGGAAACGGGCGGTCTGTTCCATTTCCGCATCACCTTCCTGATAAGAGATCGGGGTAGACGGTTTCAACAGGAACGGGGCGCTGCCTTGTGTCACCACTTCTTGAGGAAGCGGGATAATGGCATAGTCTCCTTGTACTTTTTTTCCTCCCGAACAAGCCACGGCTCCGGCCAGGGTTGTCAGGATACATGCATACTTTGTTAGTTTGTTCATGCGTTTAAAATGTTATAAGTGAGAAAAATAATAATTCTTATTTGGTCCAGTAGTCCACGACGGTGACGGCAGATGCCTTGTCTCCTAATACTTTCCCGAAAGCCTTATGCGCCGGATGGATCAGGTAGGCGTCTCGGTCGGCATCCGAATGGAAAGTCAGGAAGAAACAGTGCGTCAATCCCTGTTGCAACCCTTCGGGACTGCAATCCGTTCCCCATTCGTACCCTTTGATCAGGTCTATCTGGGAAGGAAGTGCGCAGAAAGCATCTTCGACTTCCTTGATCTGTTGGGTGGAAACTTCGGGTTTGAAACCGAACATGACGACGTGGCGAAGCACTTTCTCCTGTTTGGGAGCATGGCAGCAACAAAGCATCAGGGCCGAGAATGCCACGATGGTCAGTGAAGCGAAGATTGTCTTTTTCATGATGATCAGGATTAATTTATGATTATATAAGGACAAAGATAAAGATAAATAGCAGACTTCCCTACCATACGACAGGCTTTTTCTTTCATCCGGCAGTTATCTTGTTTTAGTTTCATGTAAGGGAAACTTTTGTTTCCTGCCGATGAAACTTTTGTTTCACTTGCGGGAAAATTTATTTTCATGCAAGTGAAAATTTATTTTCACCCCATGGAAAAAAGTGAAACTTTTTGATCGGCCTTGAAAAAGTCGTTCACCTTTTTCACGGTAGTGCACCGGGTATAGGCATCGTGACAGTAGATGATCGCTTGCTTCTCTGCGGCCGCTTCTTCCAGCATCCGTAGTTTTTCGTTGTAGGAAACGACAGGACAGGTGTCGTATGCCGAGATCCAGAGAGGCGAAACGCTTGCCGCCAGCGGGATGACATCGCCCGCGAAGACATAAGTGCGCTCAGGTGTCGTGATGTAAGGTGCGATTTGTCCCGGCGTATGCCCGTCGAACAGCCGCAGGTCGATGCCGGGGCAGAGATCCGTGTCTCCTTCGATAAGGCGGAGCTTGCCGCTATCGCAGGCGGCTTGCATGTTCTCGATGAAATAGGAGTCGGCTTCGAGCGCGTTCGGGTGAAGGAAATTCTCCCATTGTGCACGGCTTACCCAGTGGGTGGCGTTCGGGAAAGTCATTCTATAGGAAGGCTTTCCATCCGGTCGTTCTTCTTTTTGTGTCGTATATCCGCAATGGTCGAAGTGGAGGTGCGTGAGTATGACATCCGTAACCTCCTCACAGGCAACACCCCGCCTTTGGAGTTCTTCCCTCAGATCGATCAGGTCGAAGAAGTTGTAATAGCCGAGTTGTTTCAGGTGTTTGTCGCCCGCCCCGTTGTCGACGAGTACGATCTTCCCGCTTCCGTCACGAACCAACATGCTGCGCATGGCCAAGATGCATCCGTTTTGATCATCGCTTGGATAACGGCGGTTCCAGGCGGTCTTGGGGATCGTGCCGAACATGGCGCCTCCGTCCGCATGGAAAAAGCCGGTGTCTATAAGTTGAATATCCATAAATTATACTTTTTCCAACAAAGATAGGGAAGTTTTTTCTTTCGAACCCGTGCGAAGGGTAAATGAAATTGTGTACATTTGCAGGCAAAATCTGAGTGATGCGAAAAGTTCATTTAATCTCCGTAACCGAGCCTCTGTTGTTTGACTTAGCCTTGGCTATTCACCAAAAAGGATATGAAGTAAGCGTATCCGGTGCCGGACTGGTTGATACGGTTCTTGCCAGACTGGAAAAAGAAGGTTGTACTTGTCATGGAGACGGATGGTTCCCGGAGAGATTAACTAAAGATATACATTTTGTGGTATTAGGGGCCGCAGTCCGGCAGGACAACCCCGAATTGATACGCGCAAAGGAACTGGGATTATTAGTGCTTTCGATACCTGAATTCATCTTTCAGCGGACGAAAGAGAAGACGCGGGTCGTTGTTGCCGGCAGCCGGGGAAAGAAGACGATCATCTCGATGATTGTCTGCGCCCTGAAGCGGCAGAAACTTGCGTTCGACTATGCGTTGACCAGCGAAGTCCCCTTGTTGCCCGACCGTGTGCATCTGAGCTACGAAGCCCGGATCGCGATTATCGAGGGGGACGAGCATGTCACGTCTGCTTTGGAGAAACGGTTCCAGCTGGAGTTCTATCGTCCGCATATCGCTATTCTGACCAATCTGATGTGGACTTCCGCGACCGACCATGCCACGCCGGAGGCCTACCACACGACTTTCCGTACGTTCGCCTCTTCTATCGAACGCGGGGGAAAGCTGATCTATTTCGATGGTGATCCGGTTGTCAAACAGCTTGCGCAAGAGGTTCGCGAAGACATCACAGCCATGCCTTACGACCAGCATGTCGTGGTCGAGAAAGAGGGAAAGACCTATCTGCAGACTCGCTACGGGGACTTCCCCGTCTATATTCCGGACCGCTTTTTCCTGATCAATCTGAATGCTGCCCGCCTGGCTTGCCGCCAGTTAGGTGTAAAAGATGCGGACTTTTATCAGGCGTTATCCGAATATAGTGTATCTTTGCAACCATGATTATAGCAAGACAAAAAAGAAAAGAAAATATAGCCGAATATCTGTTGTACATGTGGCAGGTGGAAGATCTGATACGTGCCAACAACTTCGATATGGATTCGATCCGCCGCACGGTTGTGGACCGCTACGACCAGCCGGACGATGTGAAGGAAGAGATTGCCAAGTGGTATGAGGAACTGATCGAGATGATGCGTTCCGAAGGGGTGATGGAGAAAGGACATATCCAGCTGAACAAGAATGTGATCATTGCCCTGACCGACCTGCACCTCCGTCTTCTGAAGTCGCCGAAGGAAATGGTGTACGGGGCAGCTTATTATAAGACACTCCCCTTTATCGTTCAGCTCCGTGCCAAATCGGGCGGTGAGGACTTGCCTGAGCTGGAAACCTGCTTCAACGCTATCTACGGTTTCCTGATGCTGAAGATGCAAGGGAAGGAAATCAGCCCCGAAACGATGGAAGGGATCAAACAGATCAGTTCGTTCCTGGCGCTACTGGCCGAGAAATATCGTGAAGATATGAACGGGGAACTGAAATTAGAAGAATAAGACAAGATGAAAACGATTTTAGTAACTGGTGCTAACGGGCAATTAGGCAATTCGATCCGTCAGCTATCTGCCGGATATCCGCAATTTGCGTTTGTGTTTACGGATGTCGATACGCTTGACATCTGCGATGCTCAGGCAGTGGATGCCTTTGTCAGGGAGAAGCAAGCCGACTACATATTGAACTGTGCCGCCTATACGGCTGTGGATAAGGCGGAGGAGGAGGAAGCGCTTTGTCTGCGTATCAACCGGGATGCCGTACGGAACTTAGGAGAAGCGGCGCGTGCGGCAGGAGCGAGAATGGTCCATGTCTCTACCGATTATGTGTTCGACGGTACGAACTATCTTCCCTATGTGGAAACGGACAAGACTTGTCCGGCTTCTGTCTACGGGCGTACGAAACTTGCCGGTGAACAGGCTTTGCAGGAAGTTTGCCCCGATGCGGTCATCATCCGTACGGCATGGCTTTACTCCGAGTTCGGTACTAATTTTGTCAAGACGATGTTGCGGTTGGGGAATGAACGGGAGCAGTTGTCTGTCGTGTTCGACCAGATCGGTTCGCCGACGTATGCGGGGGATCTGGCGGCGGCTATCCTGGCTGTGTTGGTGCGGGCCGAGGAAGGTGCATTCGTTCCGGGTATCTACCATTTCTCCAATGAAGGGGTTTGCAGCTGGTATGACTTTGCGGTGAAGATCATGGAGTTGGGTAATGCTCCCTGCCATGTCCTCCCGATCGAGTCCAAAGATTATCCCGCAAAAGCAGCCCGCCCGCATTTCAGCGTCCTGAACAAGGCGAAGATCAAATCAACCTATCGCATCAGCATACCCCATTGGGAAGCGAGCTTGCGGACTTGCATCGCCCGTTTGTAAGATGCGTATCTTGTTAGGGGAAGACATGCGTCTCGTCAGGCTAAGACGTATATCTTGTTAGGGCAAGACGGGCACCTTGTTGGAACAAGATGCAAATCGACAGAAGTAAGAATAATAAAACGAAATAAGATACATAACAATGAGTCAGTATTCAGAAGAGATTGAGAGAAGAAGAACGTTTGCTATTATCAGCCACCCGGATGCCGGTAAGACGACTCTTACCGAAAAGCTGTTGCTGTTCGGAGGCGCCATTCATGTGGCGGGAGCCGTCAAGTCGAACAAGATCAAGAAGACGGCGACTTCCGACTGGATGGAGATTGAAAAGCAGCGTGGTATCTCCGTCGCAACCTCCGTGATGGCTTTCGACTATTCCGGTCATAAAATCAATATCCTCGATACGCCCGGTCACCAGGATTTCGCCGAAGATACGTTCCGTACGCTGACGGCGGTGGATAGCGTGATCATCGTGATCGATACCGCAAAAGGTGTGGAAGCCCAGACCCGTAAGCTGATGGAAGTCTGCCGTATGCGCAAGACTCCTGTGATCGTGTTCGTCAACAAGATGGACCGCGACGGTAAGGACCCGTTCGACTTGCTGGACGAGATCGAAGAGGAACTGCATATCCATGTGCGCCCGTTGAGCTGGCCGATCGACATGGGACAGCGTTTCCGCGGCGTCTATAATATATATGAACAAAAGCTGAACCTCTATACTCCGAGCAAACAGTATGTGACGGAGAACATAGAGTTTAAGGATATCAACAGCCCGGAGCTGGAAAATTATATCGAGCCGGGACAGGCGGAAAAGCTGCGTTCCGATATCGAACTGATCGAAGGTGTTTATCCCGAATTTGATGTCGAGACATATCTGAAAGGGGATATCGCTCCCGTATTCTTCGGTTCCGCTCTGAATAACTTCGGGGTGAAAGAGTTGCTGGATTGCTTTATCAACATCGCTCCTTCTCCCCGCCCCGTATCGGCAGTGGAACGGGTGGTCGATCCGGAAGAGGATGCTTTCTCCGGCTTTGTCTTCAAGATCCATGCCAATATGGATCCGAACCATCGCAGTTGTATTGCTTTCGTGAAGATTTGTTCCGGACGTTTCGAACGGAATGCGCCTTACAAGCATGTTCGTTTTGGGAAGACATTCCGTTTTAGCAGTCCGACGGCTTTCATGGCACAGAAGAAGGAAGTGGTGGACGAGGCCTTTGCCGGCGATATCATCGGCTTGCCCGATACCGGCAACTTTAAGATCGGCGATACGTTGACTTCCGGTGAAGAGCTTCACTTCAAAGGATTGCCGAGCTTCTCTCCTGAAATGTTCAAATATATCGAGAATGCCGATCCGATGAAGGCCAAGCAGTTGAACAAGGGCATCGAGCAGTTGATGGACGAAGGCGTCGCCCAGCTCTTCACCAACCAGTTCAACGGACGTAAGATTATCGGTACGGTCGGACAGTTGCAGTTCGAAGTGATCCAGTACCGTTTGCTCCACGAATATGGCGCACAGTGTAAGTGGGAACCGATCAGCCTCTATAAGGCTTGCTGGATAGAAAGCGACAATGTCACCGCCCTCGAAAACTTCAAACGCCGCAAGGCCCAATATATGGCGCTCGACAAAGAAGGCCGTGATGTCTATCTGGCCGATTCCGGCTATGTGCTGATGATGGCGCAGCAGGATTTCCCGGATATCAAGTTCCACTTTACTTCGGAGTTTTAGTGGGAGAAGCATATAAAAAACGGGGAACCGGCTGAAGATTGATCTTCATCGGTTCCCCGTTTTCTTGTTTCTTTATGTTGTCAGTACGATTTATTCCTTATCTTCATCATCCCCTTTCAGCCATCTTCTGCCGGAGCGAGTACGTGAAGTCCACCAATACAGGATTAGTACAATAACTGTTCCTGTAATATTGATCATTGTCATCATGTCTATTTTCATTGTACTTATCGTTTTAATATATAATTAGCATATTTACTTAATGCAATAGTAAAACAAAAGCCTGAAAGAACTTTCATCCAGTTTTCCATATTACTTACATCCGAATAGAGAGGTAATATTCCTCCCAATACAATTGCGGCAAAAATAAGTTTTGCCAGATCATAGACGAACTTGCCTAAGTTCTCTATTCGTACCTTTTCCTTATACCTTAATTCTTCTCTGAATTTCTGTTGTTTGCTGAATGTTCCCATAGTTAGTTTATTTGGTTGCTATTCAAAAACGAATAGTAAGGACAAATATATAGTTTATCTTTGATAATCTGTAGATAATCTACAAAATCTTTTCGATTTCTTTTAAAGAGCCGACCGTGTAAGTCGGTATGAATCCTTTCGCCGGCAATCCTTCCGGATTCAGCCATAGCTGGTCGATTTTGGAATTGTGGGCACCGATAATGTCGGCTTCCCAACTGTCGCCGATCATGAGGCTTTCTTTACGGCGGGAGTTGGTGTTTTTCAGGGCGAAATCGAAAATGCCCTTATGAGGTTTCTGGATACAGGCGTCCTCAGAAAGGATCATCCTTTCGAAGTAGGGGGCCAGGCCGGAATTGCTGAGTTTCTTGAACTGGACTTCCCGAAAACCGTTGGACAGGATATACATGCGATAAGAGGGACGCAGGTATTCCAATAGCTCGATCGCCCCCGGCACCAACCGCGTCTTCCGGGTGGTACGTTGCAGGAAGTCGTTGTTGATCGCCAATACCGACTGTGTGTCTTCTATCCCCATCGGACGGAGCATATAGCGAAAACGTTCGATGATCAATGTCTGGCGGTCTATTTCATTGTTGCGGTATTGTTCCCATAGCAGGTTGTTATGCGGCCAGTAGATATCGAAGAAAGCCTCGCAGGAGGCATAATACCGGTCAAAGTGGTGAGCGGCATATACTTCTTCGAGGCATTCCTTATTATTATGGTACGTGTCCCAAAGGGTATCGTCCAAATCAATAAAAAGATTTTTATATTTCATCATCCAACTTCAATCACCAAATACTTGCCAAGACTCCAGAATGCTTTTTCGTCTGTGATCTTCAACGTCATATTGCCGTCTTCGTCCTTTACAAATTCGTAAGAACCTTCCGGGTGATTGGATTTCAGTTTTGCCTTACCTGCGAACAACGGGATTTCCTTCACTTCGCGAATATCGATAGAAATGAAATAATCTTTGTTGAAGCCGCTCTGTAGCACTTTGGATTTGGCAAACAAGCCGCCGCCGGAAAGGATTTTCTGGTCTTTCAGCTCTTTAGACGTGCCGAAGCAATAGTAGGCAGTATGAAGTTTCTTGTCCTGCTCCTGCAACTTCTCGGACTGGGCCGCAGTTGTAGTGGACAAGTCTTCCACATCTTCGTTCAAAGAAGCAACCATTTCATCCAATTCCTGGATGCGAACATTCTTCTTCGCCAGGTCTTCCTGTAGCGTGACAATCATATTGGCTTTCTGGTCAAGTTCGGAGGAAAGGCGGCTGATCGTCTTCCTTAAAGCGGCAGATTGTATTCCGCTTTTTTTCAGTTTCTCTTCCAACTCGCTGATCTGCTGTTTGTTCTTTTTCAGCGTTTCGCTGATCAACTGCATGTTTTCTTTGATCTGTTCGCGGCTGCTTTTGTTCAGATCCCCTTTTTGCTGCTGTATGTTGAGATAATTTTCTGCATCACGGATAGACTGGATATCAGCCTCTACGTCGTTGAGGGTACCGAGTATTTCATCCATCTCGGCATTACTTTTAGTGTTTTCGATTCTCAGAGAGTCGTTTTCTGCTTTCAGCTTCTTATATTCTGCTGAATTCTGTCCGCAGGAGGCCAGCATGGCTGTGCAAATCGTTGTTGCAATCAATACTTTCTTCATGTTCTTTCTGTTGTTACGTTAAACTTCTGTTCCTGTCTCTGTTTCTTTGTCCTTTTTATCTTTTAAGCCTGCTAATACTATAACAATTTCACCTTTCGGTTCGTTCACGGTAAAGTGAGCGATGACTTCTTCCAGCGTGCCGCGTACGGTTTCTTCGTGTATCTTCGATATTTCACGTGATACGGAAACAGGGCGGTCATTCCCGAAGAACTCGGCTAACTGTGTCAACGTTTTGACCAGCCGGAAAGGTGACTCGTAGAAAATGATGGTGCGATATTCCGTCGAGAGTTCTTTCAGGCGCGTCTGCCTTCCCTTTTTCTGGGGAAGAAAACCTTCGAAGCAGAATTTCTCGTTGGGCAATCCCGAAGCGACTAATGCCGGGACAAAAGCCGTGGCTCCCGGCAGGCATTCCACTTCTACACCCTGACGTACACATTCACGTACCAGCATAAATCCGGGATCGGATATCGCGGGTGTACCGGCATCCGATACCAATGCGATGTTTTCGCCGGCCTTGATACGGGCAGCCACCTGCTCGACCGTTTTATGCTCGTTGAACTTATGGTGCGACTGCATCCTGTTTTGTATTTCGAAATGTTTGAGCAGGATACCTGTAGTACGTGTATCTTCCGCCAGAATGAGATCGGCCTCTTTCAGCACGCGGATTGCCCGGAACGTCATGTCTTCCAGATTCCCGACGGGAGTGGGTACTACTGTTAATTTTGCCATACTTATTCTCCGTTCTTCAGAGAAAGCGTTTTTCAAGCAGCTTGATAAAGTCTGCTACCGCTTCATCTTCTATGTTCCACTTTAATTCGTTATTCAAATATGTGATCGAGTCTTCATACGAATGAAGATCGTTCAGGTCGTTGATCGCTTTGTTCATCCGTGCCTCATCCCCTCCGAACAGTTCGCGGCGGAAACGAAAACGGTCGTTCAGGCTGAATGCCTTACGGAAATCCGAAAGGTTTTTCTTTTCCAACAGGTCGTTGAGGAATAATCCGGGACGCTCTGCGGGGATTACTTTGCCGGGGGCTTCCACGACAGGAGCCTCCGGTTCTTCAACGGGGGTTGGCTCCGATTTGTGAGGGGCTTCTTTTTCTGCGGGAAGTTCCTGTTTGATTTCCGGTTCTTGGACAACAGGTTCCGTTTCTGCCGGAATTAGGACGGGAGCTATGGTCGGTGATTCCTGTACCGTCTGTACCGGGACGGCAACCGATGGGGGAATTGACTGGATCAAAGCCTGATGCTCTTCCATCTGTTTGCGTAGCATTTCGATCTGGGCCGTTTCCAAAGCATGCAGATCTTTCAGGATCTTATGCGTGAGGTCGAAAGTCTGGCCGAAAAAAGACACCGGATACACTTCTGCATCCCGCATCCCGGCAACCAATGTTTCAAGCTCCCGGATATCCAGAAGCAGGTAATCTATTTTTTCTTTATTTGCCATTATCATTATTATTGCAACAAAAATAGCTATTTCTTATATACGTAACGTATTTATTGTATGAAATATTGTTATTCCTTTCGTTACAAGGCTGCCGTCATGAAAAACGGTCATGCCCGTCTGGAGGGAAGAAGCGGCTTAATTGTGTCATACTGCTAAAGAATGACATACTAAAACTATTTTATCTCCCGTTAATTCTTTACATTTGCCACAAAATTATAGCGGTTATGACAGAATGCAAGGATGAACACATATTAAATTCCATTGATTATCCGGAGGATTTGCGCAAGTTGTCCCCCGACAAATTGGGAGAGGTATGTGCAGAGTTGCGTCAATATATAATAGATGTACTATCAGAGAACCCCGGACATCTCGGGGCAAGTCTCGGCACGGTAGAGCTGACGGTTGCACTACACTATGTTTTTAATACTCCCTACGACCGTATTGTATGGGACGTGGGGCATCAGGCGTATGGCCATAAAATACTGACCGGACGTCGGGAAGCCTTTCATACACTTCGAAAATTCAAAGGAATAAGCGGCTTTCCTAATCCCCAGGAAAGTCCCTATGACGCGTTTGTTGCCGGACATGCTTCAAATTCCATATCGGCGGCTATGGGCATGTCGGTCGCTTCTGCCCTGAAGGGGGAAAAGGACAGGCACGTGATAGCTGTGATCGGTGATGGGGCCATGACGGGCGGTTTGGCGTTCGAAGGCCTGAACAATGCGTCGGCTAATCCGAATAACCTGCTTATCATTCTCAATGATAACGATATGGCGATAGATCATGCAGTCGGTGGGCTGAGCCAGTATCTGGTGGATATCACGACCAGTCAGACGTACAATAAAATGCGCTATGACGTGTATCGGGGACTGCGTAAGATGAAGCTGATCAATAATGACCGCCGGGGAAACATCCTTCGCTTCAACAATAGCTTGAAAGCATTGCTCACCCAACAACATAATCTGTTTGAGGGATTCAGCATCCGCTACTTCGGCCCGATCGACGGGCATGATGTCGATTATATGATCAAGGTGCTGAACGATATAAAAGATATGGAAGGCCCGAAGCTGCTACATATCAAAACAAAAAAAGGCAAAGGATTCAAGCCGGCTGAAAAGTCGGCGACGGAGTGGCACGCACCGGGGCTGTTCAATAAGGAAACAGGAGAGCGGATCATTGTCCATAAGCTGAATGAGCCCCAGCTTTATCAGGATGTCTTCGGACATACCCTTGTCGAGTTGGCCGAACAGGACGAGCGGATCGTGGGAATCACTCCAGCCATGCCGACGGGATGTTCCATGACTTATATGATGAAAGCCTTCCCGAAACGGGCCTTTGATGTCGGGATTGCCGAAGGGCATTCGGTAACCTTCTCTGCCGGACTTGCCAAAGAGGGAATGATTCCTTTCTGCAATGTCTACTCTTCTTTCATGCAGCGGGCCTACGATATGGTGATACACGATGTCGCCCTCCAGAATCTTCATATGGTGATCTGCCTGGACCGTGCCGGTTTGGTAGGCGAAGACGGGGCGACGCATCACGGGGTGTTCGACCTCGCTTATCTGCGTCCGGTCCCGAACTTGATTATCTCGTCCCCTTTGAATGAGCTGGATTTACGGAACCTGATGTACACCGGATATAAGGAAAGTAACGGCCCGTTCGTGATCCGCTATCCGCGCGGTAAAGGAGAAATGGCGGATTGGAGGAATGAGATGCGTGTGCTTCCGATCGGGAAAGGCAAGAAACTCCGTGATGGGGATGATATTGCGATCTTGTCACTCGGTCCTATCGGCAACGAAGTGATAAAAGCCATAAAGGAGGCGGGTGACGGCATATCGATCGCCCATTACGATATGATCTATTTAAAGCCGATGGATGAAGAGCTGTTGCATGAAGTCGGTAAGAAGTTCAGCCGTGTAATCACTGTCGAAAACGGTGTGATCAGAGGTGGATTCGGCAGCGCTGTTCTGGAATTTATGGCGGATAACGGTTATACCCCGCAGGTGAAGCGGATCGGTGTGCCGGATGAGTTCGTCGAACACGGGCCGATTCCCGAACTGTATAAACTATGTGGCATGGATGCCAAAAGTATTGCAGGAGAAATAAGAAAGATGGTTATCGGAGGATAATGTATCCTCATAATTAATCTCTATATAAAATGAAAATTATTATAGCCGGAGCCGGTGAAGTAGGAACCCACCTGGCAAAAATGTTATCACAGGAGAAGCAGGATATTATCCTGATGGATCCGAATGAGGAGCGTTTGAATTTTACGAATTCAAGCATGGAGATCCTTCCTATGGTGGGGAATCCGACATCCATTCGGGACCTGGAAGAAGCCGGTATCAGAAAGGCCGACCTGTTTATCAGTGTCACGCCGGAAGAAACGACCAATGTGGCAGCCAGCATTCTGGCGTCTAAATTAGGGGCGCGTAAGACGTTGACACGTATCAACAATTACGAATACCTGCTCCCTAAAAACAAGGAACTGTTCGAAAAGATGGGGATCGATTCCATGATCTACCCGGAAATGCTGGCAGCTAAAGAAATTGTCACGGCCGTCAAACGCCCGTGGACCCGTCAATACTGGGAGTTGTTCGGAGGCGCCCTGATCCTGATCGGCGTAAAGGTGCGCGATAATTCCCGGCTTGTGAACAAACATCTGTCCGAACTGCTGAACGAACAGAAACTCTATCATATCGTTGCCATCAAACGGCAGAACGAGACCATTATCCCCCGTGGTACGGACCGTATAGAATCGGGAGATATCGTTTTCTTCACAACGACCAAAGGCCATATCGAAGATGTCCGGCTACATGCGGGCAAGCGAGATCCCGAAGTGAAGAAAGTCATCATTATGGGCGGCAGCCGTATCGCGATCCGTACCTGCCAGTATCTCCCGAACAATATCCGTGTAAAAGTAATCGAGACAAACAAAGACAAGAGCCACCGCATAGCCGAGGTCGTTCCCGGAAATGTCTTGATCATCAATGGGGACGGACGTGATACCGACCTGTTGATGCAGGAGGGGATCAAAGACGCACAGGCATTTATCGCACTGACGGATAATTCGAGCACGAACATCCTGGCCTGCCTGGCCGCCAAACGTGCCGGAGTATTCAAGACCATTGCCAAGATCGAGAATATCGACTACATACCTTTGGCGGAAAGCATGGATATCGGTTCGGTGATCAATAAGAAACTGATCGCCGCCAGCCATATCTACCAGTTCCTGTTGGATGCAGACGTGTCGAACGTGAAATGCCTTACTTTTGCCAATGCAGATGTGGCGGAACTTGTCGCCCGTCCCGATTCGAGGATTACCCGTAAGCAGGTAAAGGACCTGAACCTTCCGAAAGACTTGACGCTGGGCGGGTTGATCCGTGACGGCGAGCCGATGATGATCAAAGGTGATACGCATATCCAGGCCTACGACCACGTCGTGGTGTTCTGCCTGGATACGGCCATGCGTAAATTGGAGGACTACTTTAATTAATTGACAAGGGGCAATTGACAATTGTTATATGCTGAACATTCGTTTTATAATCAAGATGTTAGGGATGATGTTCATCCTGGAGACGTTGTTTATGCTGGCAGCGACGGCGGTCGCTTTCCTATATGAAGGAAACGACTTCTATCCGCTCCTCCAGTCGAGCGGTATCATGTTCGGAACGGGAGTCCTTTTTACGCTGATCGGGCTACGGGCCAACGAGCATACGGCCGGGCGGCGTGAGGGGATGCTGACCGTCACTTTGACTTGGGCTCTCTTCTCCCTCTTAGGGATGCTGCCATTCTATTTAGGCGGGTATATAGATAATGTGACGGATGCCTATTTCGAAACGATGTCCGGTTTCACGACGACAGGCTCTACCATATTGACCGACATCGAAGCGCTTCCGCACGGGATATTGTTCTGGCGAAGCCTCACGCAATGGCAGGGCGGTATCGGGATGATCGTGTTTACCGTAGCCTTGATGCCGATTATCGGCGGCGGGGCCACCCAGATGTTCAATGCCGAGACTCCGGGGATCACGCACGAACGTTTCCGCCCGCGTGTCACCCAGGTTGCCAAGCGCCTGTGGGGCGTCTACCTGTTCCTGACCATTGTCCTTATCGGCCTCTTGTGGGCGGGACCGATGAACCTGTACGACGCCGTCAATCATGCACTCACCTGCATTTCTACCGGCGGCTATTCGACGAAGAATGCCAGTATCGCCTACTGGGACTCCGCCTATATCGAATATGTCATTACGATCTTCATGTTTATCGGGGCGACCAATATCACCCTGATCTATTTCTTCTTCAACGGGAAGCCCAAGAAACTGTTTACGGATGAAGAGACACGCTGGTTCTTCTGGTTCGTGCTGATTATCACGGCGATGTCGACGGCCTGGATCATGTATAAGGGCATCGTGGACGATTTCGGCACGGCTTTCAGGGAGGCGGTATTCCAGGTTGTGACATTGGTGTCTACCTGTGGTTTCGCAACGACCGACTACATCCCGTGGGGACCGTTCTTCTGGCTGCTGGCATTGGTTCTGATGGTGGTATGCGGTTGCGCGGGTTCTACCTGCGGAGGGTTGAAGATGGGACGTTTCGTGATCCTGACCAAGAACCTCTTCAATGAGTTCAAGAAACAGACCCATCCGCATGCCATCATCCCGGTGCGGATGAACGGGCATGCCATATCCGGCGATGTCGTCCACCGGGTGCTGGCTTTTGCCTTTGCTTATATAGCCTTGATCTTTGTCAGTTGCATGGCACTGATGATCGACGGGATGGGGTTTGAAGAAACAATAGGCGCTGCCGTATCCTCGATCAGCAACGTCGGGCCTGGCCTGGGAAGTCTCGGCCCTGTCGGCAATTATGCCGAAGTGCCGACCGTATCGAAGTGGTTCTTGTCTTTCCTGATGATGGTAGGCCGTTTGGAGATATTCACGGTGCTGACGATCTTGTTGCCGGGGTTCTGGAAACAATAATACCAAAAAAGAGGGTTCGGATATACGCTTTTGTCTAATTTTGCGTTATAATAGGTACGAATCATAAAGACGTAAGATACATGATAGAATATATCAAGGGAGAGATAGTGGAACTGACGCCGGCCAGGATGATCCTGGAATGTGCCGGAATCGGTTATGAACTGAATATTTCCCTGAATACATATACTTTTTACAATGGGAAGCCCACCGGGAAGATTTACGTGTACGAAGTGATACGTGAAGATGCCCATCTGCTCTTTGGTTTTGCCGGGAAAGAGGAGCGCGAACTGTTTCTGATGCTGACTTCCGTGTCGGGAGTCGGTCCCAATACCGCTCGGATGATCCTTTCTTCCTTATCGCCTGCCGAATTGATCCGGGTGATTGCCGATAAAAACGAAACAGCTCTGACGGCAGTCAAGGGAATCGGATTGAAAACCGCCCAACGTATTTTAGTCGACCTCAAAAACAAGGTGAAGCCGGTAGAGGGAATGGCTGCGACAGGTGGCGCTTCTTCTGTCGCAGCCTGTGGTGCTGTCGCGGAAGAAGCCGTGGCGGCATTGGTTATGCTGGGATTCCAGAAAGCCGCTTCACAAAAAGCGGTTAACTCGATCTTGAAAAGTTCGCCTGCACTGGCTGTCGAGCAGGTCATTAAAACAGCCCTAAGAATGCTTTAATAATTGAAAATTGAAAATGGATAATTGAAGGTTTCCTTATCACAGGCTTTCAACTTGCCATTCTCAATTCTCAATTTTCAATTAATATGAGAAGGACACTAAAATTTATACTCTGGATAACGATTCTACTGTTTGGTGCAGGCCTGTATTCGATGAATACGGATTTCCTGGCCTACGCGATGTCGTTGCCGGACCCCGAGCTGCCGGTCATGCCGGACGATACGGTCCCGAAGGTGCGGACCCGCTTCCCGGTAGCCAAGACCGTGCCGGAAGAATACCGGGACCTGACCAAGCAGTCGCCTGCCGACCTGAAGACGCCGGACAATGTGAAGTCGGTGGTCGAATACGATATCAGGACCGGGACGTACGTGGTCCGTACCAAGTTAGGCGATGCCGACCTGACCACCCCCATCTCGTTGACTCCCGAAGAATACCAGGACTATAGTTTCCAGAAATCCGTCCAGTCCTACTATCGCCGGAAAAACGAGGAAGAGTTCCAGAAAGCGGCCAACAAGCAGTTCAGCCTGACCGACATGCAGTTCAATATCGGTGCGGCGGAGCGTATCTTCGGGCCGGGGGGCGTCCGGGTGAAAACGCAAGGATCGGCCGAAGTGGAATTAGGCTTGAAGCAGAATAAGACCAAGAACCCGTCTCTGCCGGAACGCGCCCGCAACCGTACCTTCTTCAACTTCGACGAGAGCGTGCAGTTGAATGTGCAGGCATCGGTCGGCAGCAAGGTCAATTTCGATATGAACTATAATACCGAAACCTCTTTCGACTTCGACTCCAAGAAGTTGAAATTGGCTTATACGGGTGAGGAAGACGAAATCATCAAGTCGCTCGAAGCCGGTAACGTGAGCATGACGACCAGCAACTCCCTGATCAACGGGGGAGCCGCCCTGTTCGGTATGAAAGCGGACCTACAGTTCGGGAAGCTGCGGGTCAACGCCTTGTTTGCCCAGCAGGAGTCGGAATCGAAGACGGTCAGCTCGAAAGGGGGCGTGCAGACGAAGCCTTTCGAACTGACGATCGACCAGTATGACGAGAACCGCCATTTCTTCCTGTCGCACTATTTCCGTGACCGCTATGACGAGGCGGTGAAGAACCTGAATACGATTTCCTCTCCCGTCACGATCAGCAGGGTGGAAGTTTGGGTGACAAACAAACGGGCGACTTACGACCAGGCGCGTAACGTGGTCGCTTTTGCCGATCTGGCCGAACATGCCAATATCTCGAATACGGCCCTCGTTTCTCCTTCAGGGGCGCTGTCTGTTCCTTATAATAATACGAATACATTATATAATACGCTTAACCAGCAATTTACCGGCGCCCGTGATATCAGCACGGTGAATCAGGCGTTGGGGGGAACCTTTGTCAACGGCACGGAGTATGAAGAAGTCGAAAGCGCCCGTTTGCTGGATGCATCCGAATATACGGTCAATACGAAATTGGGATATATCTCGCTGAAAACACAGTTGCAGGCGGACGAGGTGCTGGCCGTCGCTTACAATTATACCTATTCGGACGGGAAGACCTACCAGGTGGGCGAGTTCTCGACCGACAATCCTTCTTCGGCAGCCTCCTGCCTGTATGTGAAGTTGCTGAAAGGGATCACCATGTCGCCCGATATGCCTTTCTGGGACCTGATGATGAAAAACATCTATTCGTTAGGAGCCTATTCCGTCCAGAAGGAGAAGTTCAAGCTGAATATCATGTACCAGAGCGATACGACCGGTACATATGTCAACTATTTGCCGGAAGGGGCGATTGCCAACCAGATCCTGCTCAGGGTGCTGAACCTGGATAGCTACGATTCCAACAATCAGCCGCATCCGGATGGGATATACGACTTCATCGAAGGGGTGACCGTCTTGTCCGACAATGGCAAGATCATCTTTCCGAGCGTGGAACCGTTCGGCTCCTATCTGCGTAAGAAGATCAACAATGATGCGATTGCCGACAAATATGTGTTCCAGGAACTCTACGACTCGACATTGACCGTCGCCCGGCAGATTGCTGAAAAGAACAAGTTCAAACTGGAAGGGGAATACAAAGCCTCTTCGGGCGCCGAGATACAGTTGGGCGCTTCCAACGTGGCGCGGGGTTCGGTCAAGGTAACGGCCGGTGGGGCGATATTGACCGAGAATGTGGATTATACCGTCGACTATACTTCCGGCGTGGTGACGATCCTGAACGAAAGCATCATTTCCGCAAGTACGCCGGTCAGCGTCTCGCTGGAAAACCAGACGGCCTATAATATGCAACGCAAGACCATGATGGGATTGGACCTGAACTACCAGTTCAATCCGAACCTGATGATAGGCGCCACCATCATGCACATGTCCGAAATGCCGTTGACCACCAAGACGACGATGGGCGATGAAGCGATCAAGAATACGCTTTGGGGTGTCAATATGGCTTATAAGGGCGAGAGCCAGTGGCTTACCAACATGTTCGACAAGTTGCCGTTGCTGAACCTGAGCAAACCCAGCCAGATATCTTTCAATGCGGAGTTCGCTCATTTGATCGCCGGGCATTACGAAAACAAGAATACGGGCGGATACTCGTATCTGGATGACTTCGAGTCGACACAGAGCAATTTCGACCTCTCCGACCCTTACCCCTGGCAGTTGTCCAGCGTGCCTTATGACGACGGTACGCCCCAGCTCTTCCCGGAAGCCGGGCTGACCAATAATATCGATTACGGGAAAAGCCGCGCATTGCTTGCCTGGTACACGATCGACGGATTGTTCACGCGCAAGAATTCCTCTTTGCGTCCGAAGTATATTACGCCAAAAGACTTGTCCAACCATTATGTCCGTGCCATCGAGACGAGAGAGTTGTTCCCGCAACGGCAGCAAAGCATGAGTGAAAGCAATACGCTGACGGTCTTGAATATGGCTTACTATCCGCAGGAACGCGGTCCGTATAACCTGGATGCCGATAACATCAATCCGGACGGGACATTGCAGAACCCGGAAAAGCGTTTCGGTGGTATGATGCGCAAGATTGACCAGAGTGACTTCGAGACGGCGAATGTCGAATATATCGAATTCTGGATGCTCGACCCCTTCATCTATGACCAACAGGCCGCAGGCGGCGACCTGTATTTTAACTTGGGCGAGATATCGGAAGACATATTGAAGGATGAAAAGAAGTTCTTCGAGAACGGATTGCCCATCGATGGCGATACGTCGAAGGTCGATTATACGGTTTGGGGTAAGGTTCCCAAGCAGCAGAGTACGGTCTATGCATTCGACAATACGGCAGGTGCACGCCTGTTGCAGGATGTCGGCCTGAACGGTTTATCCTCGGAAGAAGAAAAGGAATATCCGGCTTACCGGGAGTATCTGGACAAACTGCGCCAGAAACTGAATGCGGCAACCCTTGCCGAGATGGAAGGAGAAGACCCGTTCGGATTGTCACCGTTCAACGATCCCGCAGGTGACAAGTTCCACTATTTCCGTGGTTCGGATTATGATTACCATGAGGTGGATATCTTAACCCGTTACAAACGTTACAACGGGACGGAAGGAAACTCGAAAGATATCAACGATTCGGGCGAGCGCTACAGCACTTCTTCCAAGACTGTGCCCGATGTGGAAGACATCAATCAGGACAATACGCTGAATAAGAACGAAAAGTATTTCGAATACAAGGTCAGGATCACTCCGCAGGATACGGTTGTCGGTGAAAACTTTATTGCGGATAAACGTACCTCATCGGTAAGACTGGCGGATGGTACGACTGAATCCGTCACTTGGTATCAGTTTAAGATTCCGGTGAAGCAATACCAGCGCCGTGTGGGAGCGATCAATGATTTCAAGACGATTCGTTTCATGCGTATGTATATGACTGGATTTAAGGAATCGGTCGTATTGCGTTTCGGTACGTTGCAACTGGTACGTGGCGAATGGCGATCCTATGAACAGGATTTGTCCGATCCGAAGATGCCGCCCGCAGTGAAGGGCAAATTGGAAGTCTCGACTGTCAATATCGAGGAAAACAGCGACAGGGATCCGGTCAGCTATACATTGCCTCCTGGGGTCAGCCGCGTACTGGACCCGAGCCAGCCGCAGATCCGTCAGGAGAACGAACAGGCGCTTTCTTTGAAGATAACGGACCTTGCCGCTCAGGATGCACGTGCCGTGTATAAGAATACGAATTACGATTTGCGCCAGTACAAGCGCTTGCAACTCTTTACACATGCAGAGGCGCCGAAATTGGATATATATGATTTGAAGAATGGGGATCTTTCGGTCTTTATCCGTTTGGGTTCGGACTACAAGAACAACTATTACGAGTATGAAATCCCGTTGAAGTTGACTCCGCATGGGGAGTATAACTATAATAATACGGAACACCAGGAGACCGTCTGGCCGGCGGAAAACATGTTTAATTTCCGTTTGGAGGTATTGACCGATTTAAAACTGGAACGTAACCGGCAGAAGCGTTCCGGAGAGAACGGCGTGTCCTTCCAGACCGTCTTTATGGGGAGAGATCCTGATTACGATAATAAGGGAGAAGGTTCAAGGATCATCCGTGTCAAGGGGAATCCGAGCCTTGCCGAAGTGAAAACAATTATGATCGGTGTGCGTAATACCCGGAACGAAATAAAGAGCGGGGAAGTTTGGGTGAACGAATTGCGCCTGACCGACTTCAATGAAGAAGGCGGATGGGCAGCCAATGCGAATCTGAATGTCGCACTTTCCGACTTGGGCACAGTGAATGTGGGCGGGCGTATCGAGACGGCCGGTTTCGGCGCTCTCGATCAGTCGTTGAACGAACGCCGGATGGAGGATTTCAAGCAATATAACGTGGCGACCTCTATCGAATTGGGTAAGCTGTTCCCTGAAAAGGCGCAGGTCAGCATCCCGTTCTATTATGCCTATTCGAAGGAGACATACGATCCGAAGTACAATCCGCTGGATCAGGATATCAAACTGAAGGATGCGATCGATAAGGCGGAAACGAAAGTAGAGAAGGACTCGATCCGCAGCTATTCGCAGGACAGGACGGTTATCAAGAGCGTGTCGTTCAATAACGTGCGTGTGAATATCAAGAGTAAGAACCCGATGCCTTACGATCCGGCAAACTTCACGCTCGGATATTCATACAGTATTAATGATAAGAAAAATCCGGAGACGGAATATGAGACGACAAAGGACTACCGCGCCAATTTTGCTTATAGCTATATGCCTTATGTCAAGCCGATCAAGCCGTTCGACAAGTTGTTGAAGAAAAACAATGGCTATACGCGCTATGCCAAACAGTTGGCGTTCAACGTGGCTCCGTCTATCAACTTCCAGACAGCCATGATGCGTAATTATTACGAAATAAAATTACGCGACCTGACAGGGGCGGCAACCGGTGTCACCAACGATATCCCCGTGACGTTCAGCCAGAACTTCTATTGGGATCGCGCTTTCAGCTTGAACTGGGCTTTTACGAATAACCTGAATATAACGTTCAGTTCCGGAACGAACGCCCGTATCGAAGAACCGTATGTGCAGGTGAATAAGGAGTTGAATCCGGACGGTTACCAGCTATGGAAAGATTCCGTAAAGAAGAGCATCGCCGACCTGGGAACGCCGATGAAGTATGACCAGCAGTTTATGGCGACCTGGCAGTTGCCGTTGCAGCTGATCCCGGTTCTGGATTGGACCAATGCTTCTTTGAGCTACAATGCGACTTATAACTGGGACCGTGGGGCGACGGTTAGCGAAGATATCGAGATGGGTAACACGATCAAGAACCAGCGTCAGTTCGATTTGCAGGCGAACCTGAACCTGTTATCCCTCTACAACAAAAACAAATATCTGAAGAAGATCAACCAGAAGTTCAACAATACCCGGGCTACGGCTAAAAAGCCGGAGAAGAAGAAAAAGCCGAAGCTGGAGAAGGAGATCGTCCTGAGCCCGGATAGCGCTACGGTTGTCGAGCATGGTATGTTTACAAAGAAAGTGCAAATTACGGCCAGAAGGACGGACGGGCGTGTGTACAGAGTCAAGTTCAAGCCGATCAACTTTGCGCAGGTAAAGATTTTAAACCAGGACACGGTACGCCTGAAGCTGACGATCGTACCGGGGCCGGCTCCCACCGAGGATTTCCTTTACAAGGCTTTAGAACACAGTGCCCGTTTCCTGATGATGGTCCGCCGTTTCAATATCCAGTTTACGAACTCTGCCGGCATGATGTTGCCCGGTTTCCGTCCGGAGATCGGTGATATCTTTGGACAGGGACGTTCTTCATTCGGACTGTCTCCGGGGATCGGTTTTGCTTTTGGTGACGTGCGCCGCAGTTATATCGACGAGGCGTATGAAAAAGGCTGGCTGATTACGGATACCGAAAGGGACGTAAATGCCGCCGTCATGACCAGTACGAAGAATCTGAATATACGGGCGAGCCTCGAACCGATCGCTGGATTGAAGATCGACTTGACGGCTCTTCGCAACGATACGCGTAATACGGAAATACAATTTATGTATGAAGGCATGCCGGAAATTATGGGAGGTAACTTCACCATGACGACGATCGCGCTGGGAAGTGCCTTCGGAGGCAGTGGCAATGCCATGAACAACTATTCTTCGAAATCCTTTGAGAAGTTGTTGGCAAACCGCGAGATCATCGCCCAGCGTATCGAAGGCAAATATTCGGGCTTGAAATATCCGGATGTGGGCTTTATCCATGACAAAGGTCTGGGAGGAATGCCGTATAATCCGGGAACCGACAATGTGAACGGCGTCAACCGGAATTCGGCGGATGTCCTGATCCCTGCATTCCTGGCCGCTTATACCGGTAAGAACCCGAAGAAGGTCGGCCTATCGGCTTTCCCCTCCTTGAGGAGCATGTTGCCGAACTGGCGCGTTACTTACGACGGGTTGATTAAGATTCCGACTGTCAAGAAATATTTCAAGAACGTGACGTTGAGCCATCAGTACCGTTGTTCCTATTCGGTAGGCGCTTTCACTTCCTTCCTGAACTGGGTGGATGCCGGACAGGACGGATTGGGATATATCCAGTCGATCCTGAACGATAACCCGACACCGTCGTCTCCTTATTCGATTTCGTCTGTCAGCCTTACCGAAGCATTTAGTCCTTTGTTGGGTGCGGATGCAACCTTGTTAAACAACGTGACGGTGCGAGCGGACTATTCGACTACCCGCAATTTGAGTTTGAATACGACATCCTACCAGTTGGTTGAAGCGCTTTCTAAGAAAGTGACGATCGGTCTGGGTTACAAATATGCCGAGTTTAACAAGTTATTGAAGATGAAGAAGACGCGTGATTTCAGCAATGACCTCACCGTCCGTCTGGATTTTTCGTACAACAAGATGCAATCGTTGATCCGTAAAATCGACACGCAACTGACGCAGGCTACCAGCGGTAACATAGCAAAGACCATCTCGTTCTCGGCTGATTACGGTTTGAGCCGTGCGTTGACGGTCCGTGCATTCTATGATATCCAGATCAACGAACCGTTGATATCGAGTGCTTCTTATCCGACTTCAAACTCAAACTATGGTATCAGCCTGAGATTCTCCCTTGCACAGTAGTCCAGACTGGTAAATCGTCATTTGATTAGTTCAGTTTTTCTTAAATATGAACTATTTTTTGAAATACAAACGTAACGACATCGTAACACCTCATTCACCCCCATGTAATCACTTCGTAATATCTGTTTCGTTCCTTTGCAGGTAGAATAAAAAGGTAAACAAAGTGAGAAAGTTTTTCGAAAAGAGTATTGAAGGAGGATTGCTTATCAGCGGAAGCATCAGCAGTTTTGCTATTTTGCTGATCGTGTTCTTCCTGTTTAAAGAGGCCGGCGGCCTTTTCAATGCTCCGGCCACAGAAGAAGGGTATGTTCTTGCCGTAAATAAAAACAACGATGTCGGAAAATTATCACCAGAGAAGATCATGGATATCTTCGACGGCAATATAACCAACTGGAAAGATATCAACGGGATGGATCAGGAGATCCTGATATTCCGCTTCTCCGATCTGACCAACTATTATCCGGAGGAAGAACTGGGCGACGAGTTCCAATATGTCCCACAGAAGATCAGTGAACTGGTGGCGAAAGAGCCCGGTATCATCGCATTCTTCCCTAAACAATATTTATTGGAAAACGATTTCCAGGGAAAAGTCCTGCCCGAAGAGAAGATCACATGGGGGGAATTCTTCGGAGGGACGAAATGGTATCCGACCTCCACACCCGCCCCGATATTCGGATTGATCCCCTTGCTGTTAGGGACTTTGCTGGTCAGTATCGGTGCAATCGTCCTTTCACTTCCTTTCGGAATCGCGGTAGCCATTTACATGGCCGAAATAGCGAATAAGCGGACACGCGACCTCCTGAAACCGGTCATCGAGTTGCTCGCGGGCATCCCGTCTGTCGTCTATGGTTTCTTCGGCCTGGTGGTGATCGTACCACTTATCCAGAAAACCTTCAACCTGCCTGTCGGCGAGACGGCGTTTGCCGGCAGCGTGGTCCTGGCGATCATGGCGCTCCCTACGATCATCACCGTTGCCGAAGATGCCATGCGGACGACACCCCGCGCCATGAAGGAAGCAAGCCTCGCCTTGGGGGCGACCCAATGGCAGACGATCTATAAAGTAATCATCCCGTACTCCATTTCCGGTATTACATCCGCAGTCGTGTTAGGTATCGGACGTGCGATAGGCGAGACGATGGCCGTCCTGATGGTAACCGGCAATGCGGCCGTCATTCCGACCTCCTTCTTCGAACCGGTGCGGACCATTCCCGCGACGATCGCCGCCGAATTAGGGGAAGCTCCCGCGGGAGGCGCACACTACGAGGCCTTGTTCCTGCTCGGCGCCGTCCTCTTCCTGATCACGTTGATATTGAGTATCTCCGTCGAGTATATTTCATCCAAAAGAAAAATCTGATTCACAGTATGGCACCTGTACAAAAAATAGGAAATATAGACTTGAAGAAACGGACCTCACAGAGGTTTGCATTTAGCTTCTTCACCCTGTTGAGTTATCTGGTCGTGGCGATCCTGTTCGTGATCTTAGGGTTCATCATCATGAAAGGAGCCAGCGTGATCAGCTGGGACTTCCTGACGAAAGCACCGGAAGACGGCATGACGAAGGGAGGAATCTTCCCGGCGATCGTCGGGACTTTCTACCTGATCCTCGGAAGCAGTATCATCAGTTTCCCGATCGGGATCATGAGCGGCATCTACATGAACGAATATGCGGCCAACGGCAAGCTGGTCCGTTTCATCCGCATCATGACAAACAACCTGAGCGGAGTCCCGTCGGTCGTGTTCGGCTTGTTCGGTATGTCGCTATTCGTCAATGCGCTGGGTTGGGGCGACTCGATCATAGCCGGTTCGTTTACGTTGGCATTGATGTCGCTGCCCCTGATTATCCGCACGACGGAAGAGGCCCTGAAAAGTATCGACGACTCGTTCCGGCACGGCAGCCTGGCTTTGGGCGCAACGAAGTTACAGACCATCCGCCGGGTCGTGCTCCCGATGGCTTTCCCGAATATCATCACCGGCCTGATCTTGTCGGTCGGACGCGTATCGGGCGAGACGGCGCCGATCCTGTTCACCGTGGCAGCCTATTTCCTTCCCCAATTGCCGGGAAGCATCTTCGACCAGTGCATGGCATTGCCTTACCATTTGTATGTCATTTCGACCAGCGGAACGGACATCGAAGCTTCGCGCGGCATGGCATACGGGACGGCTTTGGTCTTGATCGCGATCGTCCTGGTCGTCAACCTGCTGGCGAACCTATTGCGTAACTATTTTGCCAAGAAAGTAAAAATGAATTAATGGATAATTATTTATGATAAAGATTGATGCTCAAAACGTAGACTTCTACTATGGCGACTTTCATGCTTTGAAGAATATTTCAATGCAGATAGAAGCGAATACCTCGGTTGCCTTCATCGGCCCGTCGGGGTGTGGAAAGTCTACCTTCCTCCGCTTGTTCAACCGCATGAACGACCTCATCCCCGACACACGTCTGGAAGGTAGGATATTCATCGACGGACGAAACATATACGACAAAGGGGAAAAAGTCGATACGCTCCGTAAGAATGTCGGGATGGTGTTCCAGAAACCGAACCCGTTCCCGAAAACGATCTTCGAAAATGTGGCATACGGCCTCCGGGTAAATGGTGTCAAGGATCATGAATATATCGAAAAGACCGTTGTCAGAAGCCTGAAACAAGTGGTTCTATGGGGCGAGGTGAAGGATAAGTTGAAGGACTCTGCTTTCGCCCTTTCCGGCGGCCAGCAGCAACGCCTTTGCATCGCACGGGCTTTGGCTGTCTCGCCTTCCATCTTGCTGATGGACGAGCCGACTTCTGCCCTCGACCCGATCTCCACAAGCAAGATCGAAGATTTGATTCATGAACTGAAAAAGGAATACACGATCGTGATCGTCACACACAATATGCAACAGGCTGCCCGTGTAAGCGACAAGACGGGATATTTCTATTTAGGCGAACTGATCGAATACGGCGAGACCCGTAAGATCTTCACCAATCCGGAGAAAGAATCGACGCAGAATTATATTACAGGGAGATTCGGGTGATTGGGAATTAAGAATTAAGAATTAAAAATTAAGAATTGATGAAGGTTATTGAACAAGAGATAGCAACGCTAAAGAATACGATCAACGAGATGTGGGCACTGGTCCACCAGCAGATATACAATGCCGGCGAAGCCATGCTGACCGGAGACAAGGAGCTTGCCTATAAAGTCCTCAGCCGTGAACGTCGCGTGAATGCATTCGAGTTGAAAATCGACAGTGATTGCGAGGATATCATCGCTTTGTACGCACCGGTGGCCATCGACCTGCGCTTCGTACTTGCCATGTACAAGATCAATACGAACCTGGAACGCCTCGGCGACTTCGCCGAAAGCATCGCACGCTTCTCCGTGAACCTGCCGGAAGGAGAGCCGATCGACCCGGAACTGGTGAAGATCACCCGCGTGGAAGAGATGTTGCAGGAACTGCTCACCATGATATCACTGGCACAGGAAGCCTTCGAAAAGGAAAGCTCCGAGATCGCATCCCGTATCTTCCTGAAAGATACTATCATCGACAAGATCAATCACGATTCGACTCCCCTCATCGCTCAATATATCGAAGCGCATCCGGGCAGCGCCCTTGCCGGCCTTTACATGGCAGGCGTCATCCGCAAGATGGAACGTTTCGGTGACCATTGCACCAATATCGCAGAAGAACTGATCTTCTACTTAGATGCAAAGGTGATGAAGCACATGGGGAAAACCGAGAATTGAATTTCGGCGCCTTCCTTGGCGCTGTTTAGCGCCGCCTAAGGCGCCGAACAGCGCGCGAGGGGGCGCCAAACAGCGCCAGGAAGGGCGCCGAACAGCGCCAACGGTGTCGCCGAACTGCGACAACCGCCCCCCCAGTTCAACTCTTTTTAATATCTTTGTGCCTTGAATCAAAAAATATCAGTATCGACAATGAAACGACTCACGGCATTCCGGCTGTCAGCCCTCCTTTTATGGACTGTTTCCGTACAGGCGCAATCCTTCATTCCCGAACGGGATTCATCGGACATCTCCCTCTTTGAATACGCGACAAAGATTCCCAAGCGCACGAACGTATTCAACCTGGACCTGGAGATGCACGCTTCTTTCAACACATTCTTCACCGGAAAGAAACTGGACGAGGCCGCTTTCCGTTTCAACCACATCAAGCTCGAAGCGACCGGAGAGGTTAACGACCGGCTTTTCTACTGGTACCGCCAAAACCTCAACCAGGGGAATGAAGGCATGGATCTGGAGAACCTGCCGGAATCGATCGAATATGCCCTGATCGGCTACCGTCTCAACGATCAGTTCACGGTTACTTTAGGGAAACAGGATGCTGCCTGGGGCGGATTCGAATATGACCTCGACCCGTATGCGATATATGAATACAGCGACATGAACGAATACATGGATTGCTATTTCACCGGGGTCACTCTGGGTTATCAGCCGGTCCCTTCACAGGAACTTCGCTTACAGGTCACGGACAACCGCATCGGGAGCATGGAAGACGCTTACGGCACGCTTCCTGCCGGAATCGAAAAACCCCGCGCCCCGCTTTTCTACACCTTCAATTGGAACAGCAGCTATCTGGACGAAGTCCTGAACCTCCGTTATTCGGCCACCGCCGGCGAACAGGCAAAAGGGAAATGGATGTATATGGCATGGGCCGGGCACAACGTTTGCACGGGGCCGTTCGACGGGTATCTGGATGTGATGTACACGCGCGGTCCGCTCGATCCGTCAGGCATCCTGACGGAACTGGTTCCGCCGTCCGGTGAGAATGAGGAAGAAGCTGTCTGCCTGCGTAATGTCCAGTATCTTTCACTCGTGGCGGAGATGAATTACCGTTTTCATCCGAAATGGAACGCCTTTGCCAAAGGGATGTACGAAACCGGCTCGGTCTATAAGGCCGGAGATGGAGAAGGAGAACTCCCCAAAGGCAAATACCGTACGGCATGGGGCTATCAGGCCGGTATCGAATTCTATCCGATGGCGGATGAGAACCTGCATATCTTCCTGACCGGAACAGCCCGCTCTTACCACCTGACGGAAAAAGCAAAAGCGCTGGGTGCTTCGATTGAAAACACACAGCGCTTGTCGGTGGGGTTCATCTATAAATTACCGCTTTATTAATTTTTTCATTTATCTTCCGTATGTATCAAAACATCAGTCCCAACTGATCCCCGGCCTGCAATTCCACCGCCAACATGCCATCAACAACCGGGAGAGATACGGCTTTTTGGTTGATCTTGATGCTCATATTCGCCGAATCGGCCGGGAGCTTGATACGGAACGAACCGGGAACCAAGGCTTTCAAACCGGCTTCCGTCAGCCGGCCTTCTTTCCATTTGGCAGACACTTCGCCGCCTCCACGGACTTTCAGGCCTTTGAAGCTGCCGCTTTTCCAGGCGGAAGGCAGGGCGGGAAGCAGTTCGATTTCTCCCGTCTGGCTCTGTACCAGCATTTCGGCAATACCGGCACAACCGCCAAAGTTACCGTCTATCTGGAAAGGAGGATGCGCACAGAACAGGTTCGGATAGGTCCCGCCGCCATTCGTCATATTCGTCTTACGGTCCACACACGGACGGAGCAGGTCAACAAGCAACTTATAAGCATGGTCGCCATCGTGCAAACGCGCCCAGAAATTGATCTTCCAGGCCATCGACCATCCCGTGCTCTTATCGCCACGGGCCACAAGTGATTTGCGGGCGGCCTCGGCAAGCTCAGGCGTACGCTTCATCGATATCTCATTGCCCGGATACAAACCGTAAAGATGGGAGACATGGCGATGATGCGGTTCTACCTCTTCAAACGGTTCGAGCCATTCCATGATACGGCCGTCCTTGCCGATTGTCGTCGGCATCAGGCGGGCACGTTTATCTGCCAGTTCGCCGGCGAAGGCGGAATCGATCCCTAAGATACCGGCAGCCTCGATCGTATTGGTGAACAGTTCGCGGACGATCTGGTTGTCCATCGTCGAACCGGCACAGATATGCGCCGTCTTGCCGTTCGGCAACTTATACCCGTTTTCAGGCGAAGTGGTCGGAGCCGTCACCAGATATTTGTTACGGGGATCTTCCACCAGCATATCCACAAAGAACCGGGAAGCCCCTTTCAACACAGGATACACATCTTTCAGATATTCCTTATCCAAGGTATAGAGATAATGCATGTACAGATGCTCGCAAAGCCAAGCGGCAGAAGTATTGGTCGCTCCCCATGACGGATGTTCGCCCGGTGCGGTGAACTCCCAGACATTTCCCAGGATATGCGTCACCCATCCACCGGCATTATAATAGGCTTTAGCCGTCCGTTCGCCACTGGCAACCTGCTGTTTCGTCCATTCCACAAGCGGAAGATGGAGCTCGGAAAGGTTCGCCACCTCAGCCGGCCAATGGTTCATCTGAAGATTGATATTCAAATGATAGTCGCCGTTCCAGGGCGTATTGATCGTATTGCACCACAATCCCTGCAAGTTGGGCGGCAACAGCCCTACACGTGTGGAAGAGATCAGCAGATAGCGGCCGAACTGGAAATAGAGCGCACCTAAGGAAGGATCGTCCGGATCGGCATTGAAAGCGGCGAGGCGCTCGTCTATCGGCAGATCCTCACGGGAAGAATGCCCCAAATCCAGGTCCGTACGGCCGAACAGGGAACGGTAGGCTGCAATATGCCCTTTCTTCAAAGAGGCGAAATCTTTCTTTTCGGCATTCGCCAACAGGGAAGCGATCTTCCCCTCCAAATCCTTATCGAAATAATCGGTCGCCATGCTTACCAGCAGAATCGCTTCGGAGGCATTCCGCACGGAAACAGTCGAATCGCCCGGAGTCACATTTCCCCCTTTCGGCAGGATGACGCGAACGCGCGACGCATAGCGGAGACCTTTCATCTCCAGCGTATCGACACCGTCAGGCAGTTGCCCTTGCATCAGAAGGTCATGGCCGTCGACCGTCACCTTATAGTGTTCCGGACGGTTCATGCCAAACGAGAAATTCAGTGCCCTATCCGCATCGGCAGTCAGATGGATCACTCCCAAATCATCGGCAAAAGAGGTAAAGACTTCACGCTCATACGCCACCTTTCCCCTTCTAAAAGAAGCTGTTGCAATCGCGTTGTCAAGGTTCAATTCACGCCTGTATCCGGAGATCGAATCGGAGTTGCCTTGATAATCGTAATTCAGGATGAGGTTGCCCAACAGTTGGTAACTGCCATACGGGACATTCGCCCCTTGGCCCTGCCCGCTCCCCTCGCCTTTGCAGACGAAAGTATTGTACATCAGTTCCTGTGCCTCATCGTTACGTCCTTCAAACAGAAGTTTGCGGATCGTCCCCAACGAGTAATATGCCTGCGGGTTATCCGTATCCTGCTTACTGCCCGACCACATGGAGATCTCGTTCAAGACAATCTTTTCCGTATCGACCCCTCCGTCCGGCATCAATCCGAGGCGTCCGTTGCCCAGAGGAAACGACTCTTCCCATATCTCGGCCGGAGCATCGAAATGATAAGACAACGGTTTGCCCGTTTTCACTTCCGGCATACTGCATCCTGCGAGGATCAGCAATACGAATGATAGACATTTTAGTTTCATAGTATTAAAATATTTAATAATTATATTTTCTCTCTTACTTTTCTCTTGAAAGAAAAGTAAACAAAAGTTCAAGGCTTAACCGTCCAGGCTACTCCGGGCAAAGGCTACGCTGTCGCCTGCGAAACTCGCTTCGCTCAAACAGCGCAGGCTCCGGCCGCTCCGCCTTTCCCCTCCGCTTTACGCCTGTCCGCTTAGGCCTTTCATAGAAAGCTACGCTTTCTCTTGGGATGGCCGATACTGCCTGCTACATAGGTATCGGTATCGGCCATCCCCAAAGAGCCGTCAGGCTCTACCTTCGGCCTAAGCTGGCGAACGTTAAGCGAAGAGACCGGAGTGAGCGCCCGGAGCGTCTGCTGTCTGAGCGAAGCGAGTTTCAGACGCGACAGCGAATGAAGGGAACGAAGTAGCGAGACAGGTTCGGCCTTGATCTTTTGGTTACTTTTGGATCAAGCCAAAAGTAACATCAAAAACTTTGCATATCGCAAAGCCTCTTATAGTACCCATCCAGCCCAATCAGCTCCTCATGCCGTCCTCGCTCGACAATCTCCCCTTCATGCATCACGCAGATCTCGTCCGCATTACGAATCGTCGAGAGCCGGTGTGCGATCACGATCGTCGTACGGTTACGCATCAGGTTCTCCAAAGCCTCCTGCACCAAGCGTTCCGACTCGGTGTCGAGTGCCGAAGTCGCCTCGTCGAGAATCAGGATCGGCGGGTTCTTCAGGATGGCGCGTGCAATGCTGATACGCTGGCGCTGTCCGCCCGACAACTTGCCGCCGCGGTCGCCGATATTGGTATCGTATCCCTCCTCGCTCGCCATGATAAAATCATGCGCATTGGCGATGCGGGCCGCCTCCTGGACCTGTTCGAGCGTAGCTCCTTCCACTCCGAAAGAGATATTATTAAAGAACGTATCGTTAAAAAGAATCGCCTCCTGGTTGACATTCCCCATCAGGCTGCGCAGATCATACAAGGTCGCGTCACGCACATCCGTACCGTCGATCGTTATGCACCCCTTGTCCACATCATAGAAACGAGGCAGCAAATCCACCAGTGTGCTCTTCCCCGACCCCGACTGACCGACCAGCGCGACCGTGCGTCCTTTCGGAATCGTCAGGTCGATGCCTTTCAGCACCCATTCGTGCTGGTATTTGAACCAGACATCCCGGTAACAAATACCTTCCGTCAGGGCAATCGGTTTCGGGTTCTCAGGATCGTTGATGTCGCTTTCCGCCTTCAGGATCTTATCCACGCGATCCATAGAGGCAAGCCCTTTCTGAATGGCATAGGAGGCTTTGCTCAGATCCTTCGCCGGATTGATTATACTGTAAAAAATCAC
Source organism: Parabacteroides sp. (assembly GCF_977054455.1). NCBI lineage: Bacteria > Pseudomonadati > Bacteroidota > Bacteroidia > Bacteroidales > Tannerellaceae > Parabacteroides > Parabacteroides sp. The sequence goes on from NZ_CDRTCT010000009.1 coordinate 129,976, forward strand.
CAGGTAGTAAATGAAAGTAGAAGCGTCGATCGGACTGTTACTGCTCAGGATCAGCGTACCGCCATACCACAGCACGATCGCGATCGTGGCCGTCCCCAAGAACTCGCTCATCGGATGCGCCATCTGCTGGCGGCGGTAAATGCGTTTCGTCAGCCGCCGAAACGTTTCGTTGCTCTTCTCAAAACGGTCCTGTATCTTCTCTTCCGCATTGAAAGCCTTGATAACGCGCAGGCCGCCCAGCGTCTCCTCTATCTGGCTCATCAGATAGCCCCATTGTTGCTGCCCTTCAAACGATTTCCGTTTCAACTTCTTACCGACCGCCCCCATCACATATCCGGCAAAAGGTAACAGGATGAAGACAAAAAGCGTCAGCTGCCAGCTGATGGCGATCATCCCGATCAGGTAGATCAGGATCAGGATCGGGTTCTTGAAAAGCATGTCGAGCGAACTCATGATCGAAGTCTCGATCTCGTTCACATCCCCCGAAACGCGGGCGATTATATCTCCCTTCCGCTCTTCCGAGAAAAAGCCCAAAGGAAGCTCCGTTATCTTGCGGTTGATCTGGTTGCGGATGTCGCGGACGACACCCGTACGGATCGGGATCATCGTATAAAAAGCCATATACATCGTCCCGACCTTCAGGAAAGTGGACACGATCAGGAAAACCCCCAATATGATCAGCGTGAAGGAACCGCCTTTCGTCTCGATCATGTCGGACACGAACCAGAAGAAGTTGTTTTTCAGCAATTCCGGCGTCGCTTTCCAGGCTTCGAACGAGAAAGGTGCGAACGTCCAGTCCGTATAGGCATAGGTTTCGCTGCTGATTTTAAACAAGATATTCAGAATCGGGATAATTAAGGCAAAAGAGAACAGGTTCAAAATGGCAGACAGGACATTAAATATCACATTCCACACCATAAATTTCTTATAGGGAGGCACAAAGCGCCTCAGTATACGCAGAAAATCCTTCATGTTTGATCGATCGATTGAATTTGGGGCGCAAGTTACTCAATATCCGGCTGATTCCGGGCATCCTCGCTGTACTTTATTTCGTCCGTCCTTATTCTTTAGCCTGTCAGCCCTATTCTTTTAGGACTTCCGTTTACTTCCATCAGAAAAGAGAATATATCCGAAAGAAAATGATAAAAGATGCAACTATAAAAGTTATATTTGCATCAATATAGTATAAACAAATGCTATAAGAGTATGAAAAAGATCTCTACCTTCCTCCTGAAAAGTGTCAATGGGCTATTAACCGGCATACTTGCGCTGCTGGGGTTCTCCTCATGCGACCAGGTATCGACTGATATGTATGGCACACCTCATTCAAAGTTCACGATCAAGGGAAAAGTAACAAACGAAAGCAACATTCCTATCCCGCAAATCCAAATTCGTTCACCTTACGGAGAGGATATCCCTCATGCAGACACGCTATATACCGATAGCAAAGGAGAGTTCAAGTACTCATTCAACGGTTTCTTCAGAAGCAACAACATTCCGCTCCTACTCACGGATATCGATGGAAAGAAGAATGAGGGCAGCTATGCTCCGGACAGCGTATCGGTATCTTTCAAAGATGCGGATGTGACAGGAGGAGACGGCGGATGGTATCTAGGAGAAGCGACAAAGGAAATCACCATCGTTCTTAAAGAAAAGAAAGAAGAAAGAAACAAATAAACGATTAATCTCATGAAAAATCCGAATCACAAACGATTAAGGGCGGCCAATCGGTTACTGGCCGGGTTATTGGCGCTATTGGGATTCTCCGGTTGTAATGACGACGACGGGAGTGGCCTGGTCGCAATGTACGGAAGCCCGCACGCCACTTTTATTCTGGACGGTAAAGTCCAGAACGTTTCAAAAAGCGGCATTCCTGACATAAAGCTCGAACTGCAATTCAAGGTGTTGAACACGGAAGGCGGCAAAACGACTTTCATCCCCGGTGCAGATCCGATCTTAACCAATAAAGACGGAAACTTCCGTACATCACTCACGACAATCCCTACCGATGTTATCCGTATCATTGCGACAGACATAGACGGAGAGACAAACGGTTCCTATGCAAAAGATTCCATCGATATAAAAATATCAAAAGAAGACTATTTGAATAAAGAGGATAGCGAATGGAATTACGGATCCGTTTCTAAAGACAATCTGATAATCGAATTAAAAGAAGAGATAAAGAATGAATAAACGCCCAGGATTACGAAAACGCCTTGCATTAGAACTTTTCAGAAGCATCCGGAAAAACCGGGCCAAGATACATGAACTGCGTACGCTCTTTTGGGAGTGTACGCTTCGTTGTAATGCTTCCTGCCTGCATTGCGGTAGCGACTGCCACGTCTCGTCCGCCCATCCGGACATGCCGGTCGAGGATTTCCTGAAAGTGATAGACGAGATCACGCCGCATGTGGACCCGCATCAGGTGATGATCACCTTTACAGGTGGAGAAACATTGGTCCGTAAAGACATCGAAGTGTGCGGACGAGAACTGAACAGACGTGAATATCCCTGGGGAATCGTCTCCAACGGATTGCTGCTCACCCGCGAACGGTTAGACTCGCTGTTGGCAGCCGGAATGCACTCCATCACCATCAGCCTCGACGGGTTCGAAGAGGCGCACAACTGGCTCAGGGGAAACCGCCGGAGCTTCGAAGGGGCGGTGAATGCCATTGCGATGCTGGCGGAAGAGAAGGAGATCGTCTGGGACGTCGTGACCTGCGTCAACCAGAAAAACTTCAAAGACCTGATGCTGTTCAAAGATTTCCTGATCGAGCTGGGAGTCAAAAACTGGCGTATCTTCACCATTTTCCCGGTCGGCCGGGCAGCAGAGACACCGGAGTTGCAGATCGACAACGCACAATTCACTTGGGTCCTCAACTTCATCCGCCATTGCCGCGCAGAGGGAAAGATACATGCGAGTTTTGCCTGCGAAGGTTTCCTCGGTAATTACGAGGGAGAAGTGCGCGACCAGATTTTCCACTGCAATGCGGGTGTCAGCACGGCATCGGTACTGATCGACGGATCGATATCCGGCTGTCCGAGCATCCGTGCCAACTTCCACCAGGGAAATATCTACAAAGACAGCTTCGTCGATGTATGGAACAACGGCTTCAAAGAATACCGCAACCGCGAATGGGCACGAAAAGGCCAGTGTGCAGACTGCGACATGTTCCGCTATTGCGAAGGGAGCGGTATGCATCTCCACGACGATAACGGCGACCTGATAACCTGCCATTATCAGAGGATTAACACAGTTAAATAATAATTTCTGTATAAAACGACAATATCGTTTATTTATCCGTACTTTTGTAACATGTGCATAACATTTCAAATTAATATAAACATGAAAAAAATTTGTATTACAGTTATTGCGATAGTCTAAAAAGAAATGTGTCAAAAACAAATGACATATCCCTTTTATTCTTCTATTACTTAATTACTATAATATCATGAAAAGATTTTGTAATGTACTCTTACTTCTATTAACGCTAAGCGTCTTATCATGTAATCAGGAAAAAGAGTTCAAAGAAAAACCAGCCAAGACATATTCCATCAATGTAAACAAGGTTTCCGACACTAACTTCTTCGCCCTTATCGACACCGCACATTTCGTTGTTTTGGAGACAAACGACAGTAGTGTTATCGGTGAAATTGCCCAATTAAGCATAAGTGACAAGTTTATTCTAACAGACCGGAAAACCAATAGTATCCTACAATTCGATAAAAAAGGACAGCACCTTTCCACCCATGAAGTAGTAGGAAACGGACCTGGCGAATATATACGAGTCGATGGAATACATATCGATCAGCCAACCGATAACCTCTATATCTTGGATGCCACTCAAAATAAGATTTTAAACTACACACACGATTTCAAATTTATCAACGAAATACACACACCTGTTCCTTTCGGTCCGACAGCTTTCGGAATGCTTAAAGACGGCACATTCGTGTTTGAAGAAAGCATAGGTACTGTCAAAAGCGACCTAAGATATCGCTTATTCATCCAAAATGCAGATGGGGAAACACGCAAATTCTTGCCTTTCGAGAAAACGGCAAGTGTACATTTTTCACCAAGACAAACGCTTTATTACGTGAATGACACCTTGTTGTTTGTCCCGACATACAGCAATACCATCTACAATGTGTTCAATGACAGGGTTGTTCCCCGTATGCAGTTCGATTTCGGTAGTCAATGGATAGACGAAGCGTTCGTCTACGACTCAAACATAAACCAAAATCCGATGCTATTCATACAAAAACTGGCAGAACAAGATTTCATCTATTTCCTCAATGTATCGGAAAACGAAACTTTTATTTATACAGATTATTATTATAAAGGAGAAGCGTATGCCTCCATTATCAACAAAAAGAAGGAAAGCAACACGCTTGTCAAGTTCGATGCGCCGGATGGGCAAATGAAACCGCTGGCATCACACGGGGACTACTACGTGTTCCCCATTTCACGGACGGAATTTTCAAAAATCGCCGATAACAACAGATACACGTTCAAGGGCAAATCCTCGATGGTTGACATCGACCACCGCCTAAACGAGGAAAGCAACCCGATACTCATGTTCATAAAATTCAAATAAAATGAAAACATTACTTTTATTATTCGCTTTTTTACTTTTCCAGAATCCTGCCGACAGTAATTGCAAAAGCTTTTACGAAAAGAATCTACCGGATGAGATCTATGGCAAAGTCATCGAAAAGAAGGAAGATGACAGATACTATCGGATTAAAATAAAAGATTCCGTACAGAACAAAGAGATCGAAGTCTCATTGCTCAAAAACAAAACAGGCAAGGAGATATATGATTTCCTCCAAAAAGAGAGTATTGTAAAGAAAAGAAAGGGCAACCTGTCGTTGTCAGCCCTGACTCCCATAAAAGAAGGAGGATTCGATGGCCGTTCTTTTCCGGACCTGTGCAAGTAAAGAAATTGTCAATTGTCCATTGTCAATTGTCAATTCTCTCTTATCTTTACCCACGTAAACTAAAAACATCAATCATTTCATGAAGAACGCTCTTATCCTTTCGGCCTTGCTGACATTGGGGCCGGTCTGTTTCGCTCAACAGACAGAAAAGTATCCATTAGGCAATTATGAGGAACTGACGGATACCAAGCCGCATGACGGCATGGAAATCTGGGACAAAATGACAACACCTACTCAAATCAGCTGGGGAACAACGGATATCCGCTACAAGAAACTGAACGTCCCTGACATTAAAAAGACAACCCGCTGGCAAGGGAAAGCTTGGAAAGGGGAACGCATCAATGCACAAGCCGTGCTGTGGACAAAAGAAGCGTTGGACGATGCGACGATCACCGTCAGCGAACTGAAAAGCGGCTCTTCCGTAATTCCGGCTTCTGCCGTCACGACAAACTTCGTCCGCTATGTCATGACCGACGAATTGAACAAGGATCGTAAAGGCGGATGCGGACACCGCGAAAACAAGGCGGAATGGGATTCATCCGTCGTTGCCGATGTATTGGATATCGTAAAGATTCAGGATATCAAAGCCTGTACGACGCAACCCATCTGGTTGAACGTATGGGTTCCATCCGATGCCCGTGCCGGAAAATACAAAGGGACGCTGACCGTTTCGGGAAAGAATTTCCAAGCCATGGACCTTCAGTTCGAAATAGACGTACTTAACCGTACGCTGCCGGCCCCACAGGATTGGGCTTTCCATTTGGATCTGTGGCAAAATCCGTATTCTGTAGCCCGCTACTACCAGGTTCCGCTCTGGAGTAAGGAACATTTCGATGCAATGCTCCCGATCATGAAGATGCTGGCGAATGCCGGACAACGTGCCATCACGACCAGCATCATGCACAAACCTTGGGCAGGCCAGACGGAAGATCATTTCGACAGCATGGTAACCCGCACCAAGAAGATCGACGGGACATGGGTTTATAGCTATAGTGTATTCGACAAATGGGTGGAATTCATGATGAACGAAGTAGGGATCAAAGACTTGATCAGCTGCTACACCATGATCCCTTGGGCTTTGACTTTCGACTATTACGATGAAGCGACCAACCGGGTACAGTTTATCAACGTCAAACCGGGTGATGCCGAATATACCGAATACTGGGGTTCGTTCCTGAAAGACTTCTCCCGCCACCTGCGTGAAAAAGGCTGGTTTGAAAAGACTGCCATCTCGATGGACGAACGTCCGATGGAAGCCATGCGCGAAGCGATCAAAGTCATCAAGCAGGCCGATCCGGAATTCAAAATCACGCTGGCCGGCAATTATCATCCGGAAATCCAGTCCGACCTCTACTATCTGGCAATCCCTTACGGCCACAAGTTCCCGGCTGACGTAAAAGCCGAACGTGAACGCAAAGGGCAGATCAGCACGGTCTACACTTGCTGTGCCGAAGCTTTCCCGAATACCTTCACCTTCTCCGATCCGGCCGAAGCTCCTTGGACAGCGCTGCATGCCATCGCCGGAGGTTATGACGGTTACCTACGCTGGGCCGTAAACAGCTGGACTGCCGATCCGCTACGCGACTCACGCTTCCGCACCTGGGCAGCCGGCGACACCTACAGTATCTATCCGGGTCCCCGCAGCTCGATCCGCTTCGAACGCTTGGTCGAAGGTATCCAGGATTGCGAAAAGATCCGCATCCTCCGCGAAGAACTGACAGCCAAAGGTGCTAAAGGCAAACTGGACAAACTGAACAAAGCGGTTGCCAAATTCACTCCGGAAGGCCTGTCCGAAACTCAACAGTCGGCAGCCGAAATGGTGAATGAACTGAATAAATTGCTGAACTCGCTATAAACATCAGCTGTTTAAAAATAAAAAAACATAAAAAAATCCCCGGAAAGTGCATGACTTCCGGGGATTCCTTTTATCTTTACAGCATTGGAACCGTTAGCTCAGTTGGTTTAGAGCGCTGCCTTGACAGGGCAGAGGTCGCCGGTTCGAATCCGGCACGGTTCACAAAAAAAGCGCCAAACGGCGCTTTTTCTTTTTTACTTCTCCCGAATAAATATATTGATCGGAGTTCCTGTGAAGTTCCAGTTTTCCCGGATCTTGTTTTCCAGGAAGCGTTTATAAGGTTCTTTGATCCATTGCGGCAAGTTACAGAAGAACACAAACGAAGGAACCTGACCGGCAGGAAGCTGCGTGATATATTTAATCTTGATATATTTTCCTTTCCATGCGGGAGGCGGATAGTTCTCGATGATCGGCAGCATGATTTCGTTCAGCTTGGCTGTCGGAACACGGCGCTGGCGGTTTTCATATACCTCTTTGGCGGTTTCCAGCACTTTCAGGATACGCTGTTTTGTCAATGCCGAAATAAACAGGATAGGAAAGTCGGTAAACGGTGCCAGACGTTCACGGATCGCATTCGTAAAGGTATCGATCACCTTTTGGCTTTTATCTTCCACCAAATCCCATTTGTTCACACAAACGACCAAACCTTTCTTATTCTTTTGGACCAAAGAGAAGATGTTCAGGTCCTGACTTTCGATGCCTCGGGTGGCATCCAGCATCAACACGCAAACATCCGAATTTTCGATGGCGCGGATCGAACGGATCACGGAATAGTATTCCAGATCCTCATTCACCTTCCCCTTCTTACGGATACCGGCCGTATCCACCAAATAGAAATTCAGGCCGAACTTGTTATATTTCGTGTAAATGGAATCGCGGGTCGTACCTGCAATATCCGTTACAATATGACGGTCTTCACCGATAAAAGCATTGATCAAAGAAGATTTACCTGCATTCGGACGACCGATAATGGCGATACGGGGCAGCTCTTCTTCGAGCACCTCCGGCTTATCCTCCGGAAGCGTAGCAACAATCTTATCCAACAAATCGCCGGAACAAGAACCGTTGATGGCAGAGACACAGAACGGGTCACCCAATCCCAATGAATAAAATTCGGCAGAGGAGGGATGCAGTTCGAAGTTATCCGCTTTGTTAGCCACAACAATCACGGGTTTCTTGGCACGGCGCAGGATAGCGGCGACTTCGTTATCCAAATCCGTAACTCCATTCAACACATCAACGACAAACAAGATCACGTCTGCTTCTTCAAGAGCGACTTTCACCTGTTTATTTATCTCTTCTTCAAAAACATCATCCGAATTAATCACCCATCCGCCGGTGTCAATCAGCGAAAATTCTTTACCTGTCCACTCAACCTTGCCATACTGACGGTCGCGGGTAGTGCCTGCTTCCTCGTTGACAATCGCCTGGCGCGTCTGTGTCAAACGGTTGAAGAGGGTGGACTTTCCTACGTTGGGTCTACCAACTATTGCAACAATATTTCCCATAAACAACTTTTTCTGTCTGTGCTGTTAATTAATCCAGCTGATAACCGAAGTTCTTCAGCATGTTGTCCCGGTTACGCCAGTCTTTTTCTACTTTGACAAACATTTCCAGGAAAACCTTCTTATCAAAGAAGCGTTCGATATCCTTACGGGCCATAGCACCTACCTTTTTCAATGCCTGGCCACGATGCCCAATGATGATTCCTTTTTGGGAATCACGTTCAACAATGATGAGCGCCTTGATGTGAATCAGCTCAGCTTCTTCTTTAAACAGCTCAACAACGACTTCTACCGCATACGGGATCTCTTTCTGATAGTACAGGAGAATCTTCTCACGAATGATCTCCGTCACAAAGAAACGGGCCGGCTTATCGGTAAGCGCATCTTTCTCGAAATAGGGAGGAGATTCAGGCATCAGATCTTCCACCCTGCGTTTCACGTAATCTATATTAAAATTCGAAAGGGCGGAGATCGGGATGATCTCGGCTTTCGGAAGAAGTTCTTTCCATTCGGCTACCAGCTTTTCCAACTCAGGTTGGGTGGTCGTGTCGATCTTGTTGATCAGCAACAGCACCGGACATTCCACATTCCGAACCTTCTGGAGAAATTCTTCATTCTTGTCGATCTTTTCGACGACATCGGTTACATAAAGCAGTACATCGGCATCACCAAGTGCCGACTGCGAGAAATTAAGCATAGACTCCTGCAACTTATAATTCGGATGCAGGACTCCCGGCGTGTCAGAATACACAATCTGCATATCAGCGGTATTCACGATTCCCATAATACGGTGTCGTGTCGTCTGCGCTTTCGAAGTGATGATCGAGATACGCTCTCCCACCAGACGGTTCATCAACGTAGACTTTCCGACATTCGGATTACCGACAATATTAACAAAGCCGGACTTATGCTTGTTTTCCATTATACCCCCATTTAAGATAAATTGCACCCCAAGTGAAACCGGCTCCAAAAGCGGCAAGAATCAGGTTATCGCCTTTCTTCAGCTTGTCTTCCCATTCCCAGAGACAGATAGGAATTGTCCCGGCACTGGTATTTCCGTATTTCTGGATATTGATCATCACCTTTTCCATATCCACTCCCAGACGTTTAGCCGTAGCATCGATGATACGCAGGTTTGCCTGATGAGGCACGATCCATGAGATATCGTCGTGTGTCAGCCCGTTCCGTTCAGCGATCTCGGCAGCGACATCGGCCATATACGAAACGGCATACTTAAAGACATATTTGCCATCCTGAAAAACGAAATGTTCGCGATTATCCACCGTTTCGTGTGAAGGAGGATAGGCTGAACCGCCGGACTTCATAATCAGATGTGAATAGCCTACACCATCGGTACGCAGGATGGTATCCATCACACCCACTTCTTCCGTCGTTGGTTCGAGCAACACGGCCCCGCAAGCATCACCGAACAAAGGACAGGTGGAACGATCCTGATAATCCGTTATAGCGGTCATTTTATCACCGGCCACGACAATCACTTTCTTATAACGTCCCGAGCGGATATAGTTGGAACCTGTTTCCAATGCATACAAAAAACCGGCGCAAGCTCCCTGCAAATCGAAAGTCATTGCATTCTTGCAACCGGTATGGTAGGCTATGATGGAGGAAGTGGTCGGGAAATGATGGTCAGGCGTAGTCGTAGCCGTGAGGATCACTTCTATCTCTTCCGGGTTCACATTTGTCTTTTCGAGTAACTGCTTCACAGCCCGTATACCCATATATGAGGTACCCATGCCCTCACCTTTCAAAATTCGGCGTTCTTTGATGCCAACACGCGTCATGATCCATTCATCCGTCGTATCCACCAACTTCGAAATTTCTTCGTTCGTCAATACATCTTCGGGAACGTATCCGCCTACGCCTGTTATTACCGCATTTATCTTATCCATATCTTTAAAAATAAAAAGGACTATATATCCCAATTAAAAAAAAGCCCTAAAAAAATTTTTAGGGCTATTTCTTGGTTTATCAAAACTTAATCAGTTCGGATAAACTTAGACAGCTGCTTCTTTTTCGATAGCTAATTTACCTCTGTAATAGCCGCATTCGCCGCATACAGTGTGATAAATGTGCCATGCGCCGCAGTTCGGGCAAATAGCCATTGTGGGAGCGACAGCCTTGTCGTGAGTTCTTCTCTTGGCTGTTCTTGTCTTACCTTGTCTTCTTTTAGGATGTGCCATGTTTTAATTTATTTAATTGTTATCATTCTCAAGTAAACCTTTCAGACCATCCCATCTCGGATCTGTTGCCACAGGTACGTCGTCGTCAATCGTGATATCATCTTCCACGCTATCGTCTTCGTACTCTTCATCTCCGTCGTCAGTGCTTCTGGCAGTATGCTTCTTCAGCTTGGACGACATCGCTTTATTACATTTTCCCGGAGCATGTACATGCTTCATTGGAATAGCCAATGCAATAAATTCATACAAGAACCACGCAAGGTTAATAGCACCTTCGTCTTCCGGTATAACCACTACTTCGTCACTTTCTTCGGCATATTCTTTACCGAACTTTACCACCAGGCGATTATGCGTGTCGATTGGAATTTCCATATCGTCCAGACATCTGTCACACGGAACCATAACAACACCTTCAATCTGAAAGTTCATTTCAAACATCATGGAAGACCGTTTTACCGTAAGGTGAACCTTCACTTTTCCCTTCTGGACTTGGTCTCCGTCGATGTCCACAAAAAACTTATTCTCCAATAAATACTCGAATTCGTGTACTCCTGGAGTGAGATTTTTCAAATCTACATTATATAATTTAAACTTTCCCAAAGCCTTTTAGTGTAAAAACCTTGCAAAGGTACGAAAAAACTAAACACAAATGCAACACCTTTGCAGTTATTTTTTATCATCTAAGATTTTAGCCCTTATATTTCCGAAGCTCAATCCGAAAAGTCGTGCCTTTGCCGGCTTCCGAGTTCTTAACAAATATCCTTCCTCCATGATAAGATTCGATAATACGCTTTACCAGAGACAATCCCAGCCCCCAACCACGCTTCTTGGTCGTATAGCCGGGGTTGAATACCGTTTTGAACTTAGACTTGGCGATTCCCTTTCCTGTATCGGTCACATCGATACGAACGACCTTGTCACGTTCTTCCACCTGAAACGTGATTTCCCCCTGCCCCTCCATCGCATCTACTGCATTTTTAGTCAGATTCTCAATAACCCAAGCAAAAAGGGAATCGTTCATCAACACCGGGACCGGTCCATCGGTAAGATGCGTATAAATCTTGACCTTCGAAGAAATACGCGTGCTCATATAGCTCAAAGCCGAACGGATAGAATTGTTGATATCCACCGGAACCGGGTCCGGATTGGAACCGATCTTAGAAAAACGCTCCGCAATCGTTTCCAAACGCTTCACATCTTTTTCCATCTCGCTCAAGAGGGAAGAATCTATCTCTTTTGTCCGCAAGTACTCCACCCAAGCTATCAGAGACGAAATAGGCGTTCCTAACTGATGAGCCGTCTCTTTGGACAGTCCGACCCATACTTTATTCTGTTCGGCCTTCTTGGTGCTTGCAAGCGCCAGAAAAGCGATCACGATGAAGACAAATACAACCGTAAGCTGCGCATAAGGATAAATCAACAATCGTTTTAGAATGACAGAGTCGTCATAATAGACATATTGGAAGGTTCCATCCTCCATATCGATCACAATCGTATTCTTACTTTTCAGCTCCTTTACTTTAGCTTTCTTAAATTCTTCCACATCATTTTCGGGGAAATTTATATTCTTTACGAACATAATACTGTCTTTGTCATTGCAAAGTACAACCGGTATAGTCGTATTTCCTTCCAGGATTTTCAAAACAAGAGACAAATCCACAGCCGTATTCTTGCTTGCCGTTAACCGGGTGGCTTCCGCCCACACCTCCATCTTCTGGCGTTCCTCCCGGGCCAGGTCCTTGATCAACATATCTGAGACCACAAGCGAAGCAATCGCGATCAGGATAGCCGTAAAAATAAATACAAACTTCAGCCGTTGGCGGGAATCATATATACTTTTCATATCGAAATATTCAGTCAATATATATTGAACGATGAAGGAAGAGGAATATTATATAGGATAAAAAATAAGATCTGTACTTTCTCTGATATCTTCAAATAAAAAAAGCCGACTCAAAACTGAATCGGCTTTCTTGTCTAGCTTTCGCTCTCTCTTTCTAAAACAGCGGCTATCTACTCTCCCACTTTTACGCAGTACCATCGACGCGGTTGGGCTTAACTTCTCTGTTCGGAATGGGAAGAGGTGGATCCCCAACGCTATAACCACCTT
>NZ_CDRTCT010000010.1:0-141589 GCF_977054455.1 Parabacteroides sp.
TGAAAGAAACACAAAAAATGTTGAAATCCAATGAAAAATAACTATATTTGAACCGTCTAATCAGACGCACTTAGTGGTATACTTTTCAATTACTAAGTGGAGTACTTTTCAGTTATTATCTACATTCCTTGCAGGCGGAAACCGCTTCTGGAAAACCTGTCGGTGAATTTGTACAGGTGGAAGTCGATGCGAAAAACTCGGATAACTGTATCGAAGCGACTGTAGAGATGGGAGAAGAGATAAAAACCTGGTCCGAGCATACCCCGAATGTCTACAGGATGAATGTCTTGTTGCAGTCGCCGGATGGGGTTGACAGAAAGACTTGCGATTTCGGTTTCCGTGAGTTCAAGGCAAACGGTACGCGTTTCGAGGTCAACGGGCAGCCCGTCTTCCTACGCGGTACGCTCGAATGCTGCATATTCCCGCTGACAGGATATCCTGCCATGCAAAATGATTATTGGGCGAAGATCTACCGTACCTGCAAGGAGTACGGCTTGAATCATGTCCGTTTCCACTCCTGGTGTCCTCCGGAAGCCGCTTTCCATGTGGCCGACAGTATGGGAATCTACCTGCAAGTGGAATGCGGCGGATGGGCGGAAGTCGGGAGCGGCAAACCGCAGGACCGGTGGTTGAAGGAAGAGAGCGATCGCATCCTCGAAGAATACGGCAACCATCCTTCCTTCTGCATGATGGTCTACGGCAATGAACCCGGTGGGGCGGACCAGGTGCGCTATCTTTCCGGCCTGGTCGATCATTGGAAGAAGAAAGATCCCCGCCGTGTCTACTCCAGTGCCGCCGGATGGCCGTATGTCGAGAATGCCGACTACTGGAACACTCCCGACCCGCGCATACAGGCTTGGGGGGCCGGTATCAACAGCATTATCAACCGCGAGGCTCCCCGGACGGATTACGATTTTGCCGGCAAGATCCGGACAAACATGCCGACCGTCAGCCACGAAATCGGGCAGTGGTGCGTCTACCCCAACTTCAAGGAAATAGAGAAATATACAGGCGTGCTGAAAGCCAAAAACCTGGAAATATTCAAGGAGACTTTAGCCGATAAAGGCATGGAAGATATGGGAGAGAAATTCCTTTATGCTTCCGGGCGTCTGCAGACCCTCTGCTATAAGGCGGATATCGAAGCCGCTCTCCGTACGCCGGGTTTTGCCGGATTTCAACTGCTTGACCTGCACGATTTTCCCGGACAGGGGACGGCGCTGGTAGGTGTGCTCGACCCCTTCTGGGACGATAAAGGGTATGTGACGGGTGAGGAATACCGCACGTTCTGCAACAGCACTGTTCCGCTGGCCCGTTTCCCGAAAATGGTCTGGTTGAATAATGAGAAACTGGAAGTCCCGCTCGAAATAGCCCACTTCGGCGAGAAGCCGCTTCCCGAAACAACGATCCGCTGGACGGTTTCGACTGCGGACAAACAGGTCTTGAAGGAAGGTTCTTTCACGCGTGAGCTGCCCCTCGGCAATTGCTTACCGGCCGGAACGATTGGCTACGACCTTTCTGAGATCAAGGAACCTTCCCAACTTCTTGTCTCTGTCCAAATTGGGGACACGGATATACGGAATCAGTGGAACATCTGGGTCTATCCGGCAGTGAAAAAGACGGTCGATAATCTCCCGTATATCACGACACGCCTGGACCGTACGGCGCAGGATAAACTGGATAAAGGGGAATCCGTCCTGCTGCTGACCTACGGAACCGTCCCGCCTGAAAAGGGAGGCGACATAGCCGTCGGCTTCTCCAGCATCTTCTGGAATACGGCTTGGACCCGTGGGCAGGCTCCGCATACGCTGGGTGTCTGCTGTGATCCGAAACATCCGGCATTGGCCGCTTTCCCGAATGAGGGAGTAAGCGATTACCAATGGTGGGATCTGATGAACCGTTGCGATGCCATGATCTTGGATGATTATCCGAAGGATTTCCGCCCGATCGTCCATATCGTCGACGACTGGTTTACGAACCGCAAACTCGGAATGCTCTACGAAGCCCGTGTCGGAAAAGGCAAACTGTTGGTTTGTGGCGCCGACCTGCAAAACGATTTGGACAAACGCCCGGCAGCAGCCCAGTTCCGGCAGAGCCTTCTGGAATATATGGCCTCCGACCGCTTCGACCCGGCAGTGTCCTTGCAGCCGTACGAACTCGATGCTCTGTTCGATTACGGCAAGATCCATAGCACTGAAACCCGGTCTGGTGAAGCCATTAAGCAATTATTAAATCAATACATCCTTCGATGAAAAGGATGTATTAAAATTCAGTCTTTAAAACAACGAAGCCCCGGAGATGTCGATCACCTCCGGGGCTTGTTTTCTGTATGCTTTCGTCCTTCACAGGGCTACCGGCTACATTGAACTTTTCAATTCAATATACTTTAGTATTATTAATATTAAATCCGACCGCCTGTTCGCCTGTCGCAGGGTAATTGCCGTTTTCACGGCACGCGGCCAAACATTTTAGAATTATTTGATTATAAATATCTTCCTTTATTTTACGATTGCCTTAATAGCAGCTTCGCCTTCGACAGCTACTACTACCACACCTGCCGGAGCAGCGATTGCAGCGTTGTCGGAAGTCAGAACCGTGTTGGCTACTACCTGGCCTAAGATGTTGCTGATAACCACCTTCTTGCCGGCAGCGTTAGCGATGGTTACCTGACCTTCGCCTGCGATAACCGCTACTTCAGATACTGCTACGCCTTCGTTGGCGGTAGGAGCTTCTGTTGCAGCCATATTGAACTGAGCAGCTTCATTGATGCTCGGAACCATTACCAATACATCATTACGAACGGCAATGAATTTGTTTGATTTCTGGTTTTCCAGAGAGATGGAACCGTTTTCGTTAGCAGTGAATGCCCAGTTGGCAATGTTTCTATGATTCTTCTTGATGACAACAGTGTCTTTGTCAGCAATAGCATGTCCGTTGAACAATGTGATTGTATCGGCTTCAACAACACCTTCCAGGAATCCTACGCGAGGAAGCGTCTCACTTGTATAACCGTCAATCTTTACAGAATCTTCGAAAGATACCAGATAGTTCATTTCACCCTTAGCCTTGCAGTCGTCAGAGATATTCTGGCCTGTAGCGATGTAATACAACGGTTTGTTTACGTCAGCCATCGTTGCTGTGTCGACATACATCTTCAGGTTATCGATCGTGTAATCAGCTTTCAGTTCCTGACCTACGCGTTTCAGGGCGGCAAAGTTGTCTGATGTGATTGTCAGAGCCATTGCGTTGTCTGTTGACAGCGTGATAGTCTGGTGAGCCGGTTTCTGGATTGTCTTGTCGTAATCAGGAGTACCGTCTTCGATCATAAAGACAGTGTTGGCAGCTGCGTTGTTGTATGCAGTCTGACTAACAGCGCCGTCGGTGATGTTTACAGATACTTTCTGGTCATACAAACCGCTCTGCGTGCGAACACCGGCTTCTGTATTTTGAGCAATAGTAAACTTTGTGCCATAAGCACCCTCGATAGTAATACCAGAACCTGCAGTCACTTTTGCAATCGGCGTATAGATCTTTTCCATAACCAAAGAATATTTGTCTTTGCCTACAGCCTGGAAGTAAACAAATGCAGTATCCGTTTCTGAAGTAGTCAGCACTTTTGTTGCATCTGTTGCATTCGCATTTTCCCATGCTACAGAAGTCATCTTATAAGAATTCAATGCCTTGTCATAAGCCAGATAAGATTTCTTGTCGGCACTCAACAACATATAAGAAGTACGTTTCAGAGAGTCATTCTCAGCGTCACCAAACTTCATTTCTTTATTCGGTTTCAGGCGGAACATTACTTTCTTGTCAGCATCAACTGTTGCAACGATAGCAGAGTCTTTTGTCGTCAGATAGACAGGATCATTGCTCAAAGCCTGAACCTGAATAGCAAATGTCAGATTGTCAACCTGGGAAGCAGTGAATTTCTTATAACCGACATAGTTGCCAGTAGCTTCCGGACATTTAACCAAAGTAACAGTCTTAGAACCGATCATATATACTCCATTGGCAGCATCCACGTCATAAGCTGTCCCATTAGCGCCAGTCAGTTCTTTTCCACTTTCGCGGTTAACCAACTTGTAAGAAGTGCCGCCATTAGAAACCAGATTCCACTGTGTTGAAGGAACATAAGCAGAGGCAGAAGCCGATTTAGCGTCACCGGCAACCCAATAGTTATCTGTAGCCTTGTTGTCTTCATCCATTTCTTTTACGAAATAAGCAACCTTTGTATCAAGGTTCTTAACTGCGGTAGAAGAACCGAAAGTGATGGACATGTTCTTGTAGGCTTCCAATGCTTCAACTGTAGCCTTATCACCCAATGTCAATGCTTTTGCATCTTTCAATACGTTGATGAATGCCAGGTATCCGTCTGTGGCAGTCGTTACATCTAAATCATCATTTGCAGAGGAAATATTTGCAGCATAAGTACCTTTCTTTTCAACATCGCCCCAATATTCATCATCTCCAGGAGCAGTCGGTACAGCAACAGGATAGATATCTACATTGCCTTTAGAATAGTTATAGCTAACAGAGAACATATAAGAAGCGAGGTCACGACCCTTTGCCGGAACTAATGAAAGACCATTTGCTGAGATACCAATTGTATCTTCAGTAAATGCAAACTGAGTAGTACCTGCGATATAAGCAGTATCGACAACTGCGAAATATTTCACAGTCTGTTTTGCACCGTTCTTAACTGTCTTACCGGTTGCCAGGAAGAACATCTGGTTTGCGTCATCAGTGGCATCGAAAGCGATATCACCAGTGGTCGTTGTGGCAATAGTTAAATTTGCAGTAGTTCCATTATTAGCATTATCTCTTGTATAAGTCACCGTATTAGTCGCTTTTACCGACAACGCCTGCAAAGTCTTTCCCGTAAAGATGTTATCATCCGAATTCGGAGTAAACGTCAGGTCGAAACCTTTTTTGTTTTTCTTTGCGTTCAGGTCTTCAGTGGTCATTACTACAGGAGAGTTGTCGTCAACAAGTTTCAACTGCAATAGAGTGGCTGTTGCAGCATCACCTCCAGAAACAACAGCACCACTACCATCCAATTCTGCAACAGAGACAATATCTGCTTTATCTCCCCACAAAGTAGCAGTAACCAAACCATACTCTTTACCATCTTTATAAGCCGTAAATTTTCCCGCGCTTCCCCAAGCAGCAGCAGAACTGTTTACCCATTGATTCAAAACACCATTCGCTTTGATAAGGGCTGCAGCAACATTTCCGGTTTTGCCTGTTTCAGTTGTTTTACCCGGGATAGCCAAAGATAAGACAGCTTTTGTTTCCTTATTTACCAATTTGTAAACATCAGTCGCTGTAGCTGTATTTTCTTTTGTTATTGTCCAAAAGAAACGATCATCTAATGAAGTAGTTTTTGTTGCTAAAACTAAACTATCGGTTTTCAGAGCATCAACACCTAAAACGTTAGACGACCCATCTTCCAAACGATAATACTTGTCCTTGTCCGGTGTTGTATCGGCTGCTGCCATCACCGTCGAAGACAAACCACCGGCTACCAGAGCGGCAGCCAAAAGAGTAGAAAATCTCTTGTTCATAATCATTAAAAATTAATTGTTAATAAAATAGTGTATAAAAATCCAACAACTAATTTCACGAAGGGGAGAAGCAACTCCCCGCGAATGATTATGAACGGGCATAAAAAAACGCGGGCTTGCTGTCTATTACTAACTCAAAGGCTCTGGTAAGCCCGCTAAACAATAATAGAACAACAGCCCGCGCTTATACGATATAACAAACCACCGATCAGAAACGGCAGACATTATACGTGTAAGCGCAAGCATTTACTGTCCATTATCCCGTTTAGCTAAAAATTTACCAGATTTTTGAGTTGGAATAATCTTCGTAAAATGCTTACAATATGTAAACGATCCCGCACTCCGTGAGCCGCTGCCCACTACGGAATCGTTGCAAAGGTAAATAGCTTTTCCGAATCAACAAGAAAAAATACTCGTAATTTTCCAAAATATATGGGTTACAGGACAAAACACTACCCTTTAGGCAACATATCCTTTAGGTTTGAGGATAAAAGAAAGGTACAGAAGGCAGGTGATGACAGCCTGAAGATTTGGATTCAGGAGTTGGAATAGCGTTCGTTACGCTTTTCTTTTGGGTTGGCATAAAGCTATCCGAAGCCGTGTAAAAGTCACATAACGCAAGAGTTCAGTTACTACCTCACTGTAATCTAATTTTGTAACAAAAAAAGAGTGAGTTATGCGAAGTCTTATTGTCTTTCATAAGTCTTTATTTCAACAGCTTACGATTTTGATTATCACCACTTTCCAATATGCTCATTTGATGGATAGCTATTTGGTTTAGCTTAACAAGACGTTCCCTTTGTGTCATATTCTGTTCGATAAACACAGCATTTAGATTCTCCATATTCGACAAACCCACATACCAAAATGATATGCTATATCCCGATGTGCATACGTACCACCGTAGCGACCAGCCTTAGAACGAATGTCAATTGCACTGGTCCGTTCTATCCACGTTTTCACCGAAAGCACAAAATTGTTGCTTCCTGCCGCATTTTTAATTGTACCGAATTCGGTACAATTTACAAAGATTCAATTGGCTAAATCTAACTGATGAAAATCTAAAATACAAGTACCTGATATACTTCGAATGAAGTAAAAAACGGATCTCAGGACAGTCTATTTATGGACATTGATAACCAACCAATTAGAGTTTCCTTGCGTAGGAAACGAAAATTCCCTGCGCGGGGAACGCAAATTTCCTGCATAGGAAACGAGAGTTCCCTGGGCTGGAAACGGGAGTTCCCTTTGCGGGAAACTCCACGGAAGTAAAGGGGCGATGGAACTAAATCCTGCTGAAAGGTACAAAGATACGGTTAAAGAGACCTTTTAATCGTACCTTTGCATGGTAATTGAAGAATAATATCGATTTCGTACGGATGAAAAAGAAATTTTGGATAACCTGCATAAGCGCATGCCTGTTGGCTGCCTGTTGCGAAAAGGAACCACTGCCTGTCACACCGGCAAGCAGTGACCTGCAGTTTGATCACTTGGCCACGACTTGGGACGAAGGTGTCCCGTTAGGAAATGCCACAGTAGGAACATTGGTCTGGCAACGCGATTCGGTGCTGCGCCTTTCGCTGGACCGGACGGATCTCTGGGACTTGCGCCCGTCGGATAGCATTGCCGGCGGGAACAACCGCTTTGCCTGGGTATGCGAGCAGGTGAGGAAAGGCGACTATCTGCCGGTGCAGAAGAAATACGACCACCCTTATAACGCTTTGCCTGCCCCCTCCAAGATTCCGGGGGCGGCTTTGGAATTTCCGTTGAAGATCGGGAAGGTCGCTTCCGTACATCTTTTTCTTACTAATGCCCTCTGTGAGGTGGTCTGGGAGAACGGGACGAAGCTGAAGACGTTCGTGCATGCCGGCGAACCGGTCGGATGGTTTGTCTTCGAGAACCTGCCGGATACGGTTTCGCCGGAAATCATAGCACCCCGATACAGCGATCCGGATGAGGTCGCAGGCGACAACTCGCATGCCGGCCCGGCCTTGGGACGCCTCGGATATAAACAGGGGACGATACGGAAGGAATCCGGCACGACCACTTTCCATCAGGAAGGGTGGGGAGGCTTTTCGTACGATGTGGTCGTCCGTTGGCAGCAGAAAGGCGGCACGCTCAGCGGCGTATGGAGCCTGACCTCTTCTTCGTCCGCCGACCGCGCGGATCGGGAAACGGCAGAGGCGATGGAGCGCGGCGTGGAGGCGGACTACCGCACGCATATGGACTTCTGGAAAGGATTTTGGGCACAGTCGTCCGTCTCGCTGCCGGATACGCTCCTGCAGAAACAGTACGACAACGAGATGTACAAGTTCGGGTCGGCTGCCCGCGAGGACTCTTATCCGATCTCCCTCCAGGCGGTATGGACGGCCGATAACGGGATGTTGCCGCCCTGGAAAGGAGACTACCATCATGACCTGAACACACAGTTGAGCTATTGGCCCGCCTATGCCGGCAACCATTTGCAGGAAGGGATGGGCTACCTGAATACGTTGTGGAGCCAGCGTGACGTATATAAGAAATATACCCGCGAGTATTTCGGAACAGACGGGATGAATGTCCCCGGCGTCTGTACCCTGACCGGCGAGCCGATGGGAGGCTGGGTGCAGTATTCCATGTCGCCGACGGTCGGTGCGTGGCTGGGGCAGCATTTCTACCTGCATTGGAAGTATTCGGCAGACCGTGTTTTCCTGAAAGAGCGGGCCTACCCGTTCCTGAAGGACGTGGCGACTTATCTCGAACAGATCTCCACGGCCGATGAGGACGGAGTGCGCTGGCTGCCGCTGAGTTCCAGTCCGGAGATATTCGATAACTCGATCGATGCATGGTTCAAGGATATGACGAATTATGACCTTTCCCTGATGTACTTCGCGTTCAACGCCGCTTCCGAGCTGGCCGCCGAATTGGAGCTGGCGGACGAGGCGGCCCACTGGAAAGCGATCGGTGCTCAGTTGCCCGATCTGAGTCTGGATGAGGATGGGGCTTTGGCCTTTGCAAAAGGTTTTCCCTACAACCAGTCGCACCGCCATTTCTCCCACGCCATGTCGATCCACCCGCTCGGTCTCGTCGATTGGAGCCAAGGCGGGAAATCTCAGGAGATCATAAAGGCGACCTTGAAGAAACTGCAGGACTTCGGCCCCGATTACTGGTGCGGCTATTCCTATAGCTGGTTCGGTAACATGAAAGCCCGTGCCTTCGACGGGGAAGGGGCTGCCGATGCGCTCCGCACCTTTGCCGAATGCTTCTGCCTCCCGAATACGTTCCATGCGAACGGCGACCAGACGAAGAGCGGCAAGTCCCGATTCACCTACCGTCCGTTTACCCTCGAAGGCAACTTCGCCTTTGCTGCCGGCATACAAGAGATGTTGCTCCAAAGCCATACGGGCGTTATCCGGGTATTCCCGGCTGTTCCGGCTGCTTGGCAGGATGTCTCCTTTGACAAACTGCGTGCGATGGGGGCTTTCCTTGTCTCGGCCGAAAAGGTGGCGGGGCAGGTTCGTCAAGTCCGTATCCTGCCCGAACAGGGCGGGACGTTGCGCCTGGCCATTCCCGAAGGGTGCAAAGTCGCTTCCGTAACAGGCAACAAGGGAGAAAAGCAGGAGAAGGAAGGCATCCTGATCCTGGAAACAGAGAAAGGTAAAACTGTAACAGTACAATATAATTATCCGCATCGGGTTGTGATCGATTCGAAGGAAGATGATAGGTGAGTTAAAACCTTTGTGCTCTCTTTGGATAAAGGAAATACCCGCTTTTCGGAAGCAATGACGATTTTTTAGGCACGGATTTCACGGATTTACACGGATAAATTTATTTTCTTTCTGTGTGATCCGTGAATCCGTGCCTAAATTATATCTATTGTAAACAGGATTTTGTTTCGACACACCTTCACCCTTTTGAGAAAGCGTGCATGCTAAAAAAATACCCTCTATCCTGTCTGGAGCCACCTTATAGGGTGCAGCCGGACGGGATAGAAGGTATATTTTTTAGCTTTAAGAGTATAGATCAGAACAGGTCTATTCCAGCAAGAGCGGCAGCCTCCGTACGGGCGGCGATTTCCGCTGCCTCCACTTTTACGTAACGGGCTTTTACTGCTTTCTTGAAATGATGGTAGCGTTTGGACGGATCGTTGATCAGGTTGCCGAATTCGAAGCGTTCCACCTCTTTCCAGTTCTTCCCGTCGTCGCTGATCCGGATGATACCGGCGACTGTCCCTTTTCCGCCCTGCTTTTGGGGCGTGTAGGCAAAGCCGCTTATTGTTTGTTCGTTGCCGAGGTCGATGGCAACGTAATCCGGGGTCTTGCCGGCTATCTTCCATCCTTTCTTGACCAGCCCGAACCGTTCCTGCAAGGTGGCTCCCTTTTCTCCGTTCAGGATGGCTACCGCTTTCAGTTCGCTGTTTCCCATCTGGAAAGGAGCTTTATATTCGGTAGAACTTGCCGATGGTTCCGTTCCGTCTGTCGTATAGTAGATCTTGAAACCCGCGTTCAGGTTCTCGGCAATGTTCTCGCCATGCGCTTTCCAGCCGAATTCCTGTGCCATCGGTTCGATGGTAACCAGTCCGTCCATGCTTCTCTGTGCGCTCAACCGGGGCGGACGGGCTTTGTAGTGATGGGCGGAGATGGTACTGATCGCGGGTGTCAGGCGGGATTCGAGTATGCGGACCCGGATCTTGTCCGTCGTGACATCCGGGAAGCGCAGGATTCGCTTGTAGCCGATGTTGGTGGCATGGGCGATCTCTTTCCATCCTCCGTCGATCCAGGCGTCCACGGCGTGTTTCTCCACCCGTTCCCCGTTGGCGGCAATCGCTTCCTGGAGAACCAGGCGGTTGAGGGTGACGGGTCGGGGAGTGGAGATGACGATTCCCGTCCCGTCCTTATCGGCCATCAGGTAGGTGTCTGCATTTTGGTCGAGCACCTCTTTCGGGCCTTCTGCCTGACGGAACAGGTCGGTCCCGTAGGTTTCCCGGATTCGCTGGCCGGTTTCCTTCAATACGGCTACATCCGTCGGAGAGAATTTGCCGTCCCGGTTGGGCGGGATGTTCAACAGGAAGGTGGAGTTGCCTCCGACGGCGCGTTCATAGATGTCGAACACATCGTCGGTGCTTCGTACCTTCTGGTGCGTGTCGTCCCGGTAGAACCAGCCTTCGCGGATGGAAGTGTTGGTTTCGGCCTGCTGGTAATGCAGGTAGCGGGCTTTATAGAGCTGTTCACGGCTTCCGAGGTCTTTGTCCGTCATATCGGCAAAGTTCGACATCGTGTCCGGATTTGCCTGGTAGGGGATCACGTTCCATTCGGTCGACCGTGTGGCGCCGGCTTCGTTACCGCACCAGCGGACATCTTCCCGTCCGAATATGACGGCGTTGGGAGCAAGCGCCTTGATCAGTTTCTTCCAGGCGGGGTAGTTGTAGGTCTGTCCGCCTTTCCGCTTGGGGTGTGCCCCGTCGAACCATACCTCGTGGATCGGGCCGTATTCGGTCAGGATTTCGAAGAGCTGGTTCAGGAAGTACTCGTTGTAGTCGTCCACCACGAATTCGAAACGGGTCTTGTTGGCAAAAGGCCGTCCGGGGACTTCGCGCGGGATGGTCCGTTTGGTGTATGGGCTGAGGTTGCCGTACAACCCTTCCGGGTTTTCGATATGGTACAGGTCTGCCGGTGACAGATAAATACCTAACTTCAATCCGTACTTGCGGCAGGATTCGGACAGGTCTTTCAGGATGTCGCCTTTGCCGTCGCGGAAACCGGTGGACATGATGCCGTGTTTCGTGTAGCGGCTTTGCCACAGGACAAACCCGTCATGATGCTTGACCGTCAGGATCACCATCTTCATGCCGGCCGCTTTCATGGCCTCGCACCACTGGTCCGTGTCGAGTTCTTTCAGGTCGAAGACTTTCGGGTCTTCCTTTCCGCTTCCCCATTCCAGGCGGGTGAAACTGTTCGGCCCGAAATGGATGAAGGCGATAAACTCGTTTTGCAATGCTGCCAACTGGTTGGGCGAAGGCACGACATGGGCGGCTTTCGCGATGATGTCCGCGTGGCTGTCGCCTGCTTCGACCTTGATCGTGTTTTGAAATGGCATCTGCTTGTCCTGAGCTTGCCCTTGTAGGGAGAGCATGGCTCCGAGCAGGAGGATAAAGGTGTGTCTCATGTTTATAAATGATTATTTGGAGATATTGAAATTGTTTGTTTCTACTATTTGCCCATCCCGGAGGAAGACTACCTGGTAATCCGCCTTATCCGTCCATTTCCCCTTTTCAGGGGTAAAGGTGAGGCTTGCTTTTTCATACGGTTGCAGGGGCTTGACCGTATGACGGCCCATTCCTGCCCCGGCCTGCTTGATTTCGACTGTCATTTCTCCCGATACCGATAGTCCGAAGTTCTGGACTTCCAGTTCGACTTCGTTCCGGCCTTCCCGGTAAACGGGACGTCGGCAGGACAATAGAGCCGGCTTGTAATCGACATAAGGCAGGTTCGCATATCCGAACAACAATTTTCCGTTTTTATCCTTTCCGATCATCTTCGGAGCGAATTCATCCGGTGTGATGCCGCTTCCCTTACCGTCGAATGTCAGGATAAGGTCTTTTCCGGATGCTTCGGTTTTGACCACTTTACACCCTCTGCCGAAGTTCACTTCGTTGTAGGAGCCGAACCGCAGGGACGGCACATCGATCTCCCGGAGCGGGTCGAAGCCTTCTTCCGCCAGGACCTTGACCCGGATGGTTTCAGTGGAGGCCGTTATCGGCGTTCGGTTCAGGACGGATAATAGCATCCCCTTGTTCATCGGGATACAGATATTCTTCGAACTGTGGTTGTCATTGCCATGATCGTCCCATTTGACGGTATCGATGACGGCAAAGTTCATCTGCTCTACACGTCCCTGTTTGTCCTGGAAGACTTTAGGGCGTTCGTATTTGAACCAATGCTCGACATGCCCGTCCCGGTGGAAGGAGATGCCGGGCACATAGGCTTCTCCTTGTTCCGTCACCCAGTGGATGCCGTCTTTGGAGCGTTGGTAGAAGGCGATACGTCCCAGCCAGTCATTCACGATCAGGTGGTATTGCAGGGAATCCCGCCAGATGACCGGGTCCTCGAACTCTCCTTTGACAGGCGGATAGACCCGCTTGTCCGTGATCTGCTCGTAAGGGGCGATGCCGTCTTTGCTGATCCAGATGCCTCCTCCGCGGCAAACCGTCAGGTAAGAGCCATCCTGCCTTTTGGCAAAGCTGAGGTTGCTCAGTCCCTCGATGATCTTCCGGTCGCGGGGATCGAACGTGAACTTTCCGTATTGCCAGGGGCCGTTGACATTGTCCGCTATGTAATACCCGTCGATGACATATACGACGACCCGGCCGTCGTTGAGGACGAAAGCCTCCGGGTTATGTCCTTTCCCGATCGTGTCCTGGAGGACGAAAGGCCCGTGCAACCGGTCGCCGGTCGCATGGTAAACGGTGGAGTTGGGCCATTCCATATGCCCTTTGGGAGCGCTTTCCGGCCATCCGCATACGAACAGGTGGTATTTCCGGTCCGGCGTTTGCAGGATATTGCCTCCCCAGAAGGAGATATCGGGACGTTCGATGCCGTTGTCGATATAGCGGGGGCGTACACTGTCCGCTCCCCACGTGTCTCCGGAGAGCGTACCTTCGGGCATGGCTTCGAAACGGTCCATATAGCGTCCGCCTGTTATGAGACGGTCCCAATCGGCGGGGCGTTCCCTTTCCGTAATCTGGGCGGTCAGTGACAGGGGAACCAGACAGGTTGCTGCGAGCAGCAGGTGTAGTTTGTGTGTGTTCATCTTGTTCAGGTATATAAATGTTTGCCTCACGACGCTTGTTGCAAGGCAAATATACGGAAGACTATTCTATATATCGGTAAATGGACTCCGGTTTTTCATGGAAACTTCAATTTGATATCCAGGGGGAGAGCCGGGTGCAATTGTGCGATAGTGAACTGCCTTTGTGCGTGTTCGCACGATGATAGGGGAACGTATGGGTCTATATCGTATTATATAATAGATATTTAGCAATATGGCATGATTCTTGCAACATAATGGGAAAAACAGGAATAGAACCATGATTAAGCATTACTTGAAAGTTGCATTACGCAATTTGATGAACTTCAAAGTTCATAGTCTTATTTCGGCTATTTGTTTGGCGATAGGCATCACCTGCTTCAGTATGATGAATTATTTTATTGATGCCGTATCCGGTAATATTAAATTGTCCGATGATAGCCATATCCAGTTGGTGGGGACATCTCCCCAGACAGCCGCTGATATCTATTTGTTTAAGGAGGATTTTGATTATCTGAAGGGGTTGCCGATAGCGGGCATGGATGCCCTTGTGGCTTCTTCCTCCTATAGCGATAGAAAAGAAATTACGGCGATTGATAAAGAACAACGGGAACTGCCGTTTCTGGTGTCGTTCAAAAATGTATCCTCTAATTATTTCGCCTATAATTCGTTGAAATTGAAGTATGGCAATCAAGAAGTAACAGCTCCCGACGAGGTGATCGTCTCCCAATCGTTTGCCCGGAAAGCCTTTGGAAAAGAAGATCCGATAGGCCAGGTTATCCGTCAGGAGACAGAGGCTAACAGTCCGTCTGATTTCATCAAAGTGTATAAAGTGGTCAATGTCGCTTTGACAGAAGAGAAGGACTACCGTGGAAAAGCAATCGATTGTTATTTTCCTCTGTCCATGCAGTCCCGTACGCCACTCAGTATCAGATCACGCCTCACCGGACCAACTACGGCGGAGAACCTGAACGAACAGTTAAAGAACATGACTTGGAAGCATGGAGACCAGGATATCTGTTTATATGCTTTTTTGGAGTCGGAACGGAATGGCAGTGTCCAAAGAACGATAAGTATTCTGCTCTCCCGGTTCATAGCTTCGCTGATTTTGTTGTCGGGTTTGATCAATTTCCTGAAGTTCATTATCCAGATGTTCTATAACCGGCAACGCGAACTGGTGCTTCGCAAATGTATCGGTTCGGACATCAAAGGATTGTTTGCCCTGCTTTTCGCCGAAATCTTCTGGATGCTATCCGTCGCTTTCTTTCTGTCATTGGTCGTGACGGAAATCATCCTCTCTTTGGCATATACGTACATCCCTCCGGACGACATGATCTCATTCTCCTTGGTAGATCTATATGGTTCGCAGTTAGGTTTGTATCTCGTTTTGTTGTTGATCTGTATGCTCGCCATTCTCTATCCTATCTATCGGTTACGCCGGTTGAGTGCCCTCCATTCGATCGTGCAGAGACAGAAGCGGCATGTGTTTCGCAATTTCATGATCGCTTTGCAATTGGCGATCTCCCTCTTTTTCACAGGCGGTGTATTCGGCATAACGCTTTTGTTCGATGAGATGTTTGGAGGAATGTACCATCCTTTGAGCGCGGAAGAAGAGAACCAGGTTATTTCGATATCGATCAATACCATACGCATGCAGAACAATATGGATGCCATTCTTTCGGATATCCAGTCCTTGCCGGAGATAACCGACCGGATATCCGCTTTTAATACCTTCGATGCCGATGTTTATACCTACATGACCTACATGAAAAACGGAAATCCGAGAGGAAATGTGCTGATGGTCCAGGCAGAACCCCACTATTTTGAGTTCTTCAAGATCCCGTTCTCCGGAAAATTGGTGGATAAGGATGCCCGAGGTTTTGTTTATGTAAGCGAACGGTTTAAAGAACAATTGCAGAGGGATAGTATAGAAGGTAGTGTCACGTTGGATGGCGAAGAATACCGGATTGCCGGGACTTACCGTGCACTGAACAAGGAGGGCGCTCTGAACAGGGAAGTCGGTTCTGTCTTTTTAGTTAACCCGCAAGCCTACACTTATTATTTCAAGACCTCCCATCCGGATATTACTCCGGTCGCCCTGAAAAAAATAACGGAGATCTGCCGGCGTTATGTACCTGAGACGTTGCCTCTTGACATCCGTAATATGGGTGATTCCAAACAGTCCGTTATGGGAACTGTGGCACTCTTGAAAACGGCATCCCTGTTGTTGGCGATAGTCAGTATGCTTTTGTTGATATTGAGCATTTATTCCGGAATCTCCATGGATGTGGTAAATCGGCAAAAGGAAGTGGCCATCCGAAAAATAAACGGAGCTACCCCGAAAGTGATTGCCCTGTTGTTCGGCAAAATCTATCTGATTATTTACCTTTCTGTCTTCGTCATTATCTATCCGTTAGTACGATTGGTGTTGATAGGGATCGCTCAAAAAAGCAGTTTGAAAAGCATCTATAGTTGGAATTGGGGAATCTTGTTGTTCTTCACGATGGCTCTTTTGATCTTTCTGGTTACGGCATACAAGATTTATAAAGTAATGCACCTGAATCCGGCAAGTATTCTGAAGAAGGAATAAAAACGATCCCTACTGCGTCTACCTGTTATGGAAGTGTGTCAGAACTCCTTTATCACGATCTTTTAGGCACGGATTTACACGGATAAATTTATTATCTTTCCGTGTAATCCGCGTAATCCGTGCCTAAATTATGTCTATTGTAAGCAGGATTTTCTTTTTGACACACCTTCTTTCCTTCTATATCAGTAAATGGACTCGGGTTTTTCCCGTGAACTTGTTTGTCCGGAAGTCAGGAATGCGCCGATGGCAGCGGGTGAAGTATGCTGTGCCGGATTGAATTTACCGGATTTCATATACTCTATGATGCTGTACAACAGTTGTTTCTTTTCCGGATTCTTTTCCTGCTCGCGGAGCAGGTCCATGCTGCATACGACTAACTTCCCGTTCAGGCAGTTCGTTTCGAACAGATTGGTCAGGCGGCGGTTGTTGGCGAAGTTGTCCACGCATTCGATGAGGGGAGTGACTTCGGTATACAGGCTGTCGATACAGAGTGTCTTCGACTGTGTCGTGAGCCGCCACCATTGCCAGTCGGTATGGCTGTCGGTCGGAAAGTGTGCGAATGCCGGGTGGGCAGGGTCGAGCAGCAATCCCATTGTTCCTGCCTGTTTGGGGAAATGCACCGGGCTCCAGAATACGGGGACGAACTTTCCTTCCAGTCCTTTCAGGGATTCGTAAGGAGGGTTGAACAGCACCTTCTTCCCTTCTTGCAAGGCCTTTTCGGCAATGGCGAAACGGTCTGTGACGACGATGTCCCCTTTGTCGACGGTTAGGGATGCCGGGTACACCCATATCTTCCATTCGTTTGTGTAGGAGCTTCCTTTCAGTGTTGCCGACAAGGTCAGTTCTTTAGCTTCCGTGATTGGGTCCAGGGGGCAACGGATGTCTCCGGCAGGGCTGTTTTCTCCGACGGGCAGCGAACGTGCCGGAAATTCTCCCTGCGCAACGGCTTGTCCGTCCGGGGCGGTCAGTTTCCAGCCGATAACGGCATTTTCGATCGTTTTGTCACTGTAGTTCACCACTTCGATGGCGGCTTCAAACGGTTCGCTGGTAGTATATACCGCTTTGGTGAAACGGGCCAACGGGGTAACCGGGGCGCAAGACTGGCGGAAGGCAGCGGCCTTTGTGACGCCTTTGCTTTCCCAGAAAGCATTCAGCAGCCCGACAAGAGCTGTCCCCTGTCCGGGGAAGTCGTGCAGGTCGAGCAGTTGGAAACCGCTGATTCCCGGAGTTTTCATTGCTCTTTCGATCTCTTCTTTGTAAAGCAGGGCTGCCAGTTTGCCGGTTGCCATCAGGTAGTCGTCTGCCTTGCCGGCCAGTCCTTTCTTTTCGAGGTCTTCTTTCACGCCTTTGAAGTTTAGCGGGTCCAGTACGCCGGTATATTTTCCGATCTCTTTCAGGTCGGGATAGACTGCATACTGTCCTATTTCATGTGTGATAAGCGGCACGTCCATCCCTTCGACCGATGCGGAATAATCTTTGTCGAACCGGGGGGATTCGGTGTTGAACACGCCCTGGCCGCGCACCCATCCTTTCTTCGTCCATTGGGTGATGAAGAAATCATCATCCGCTTCCGGCCAGTCTCCATGTCCTTTCTCAAAAGTGAAGGAGGTCGTCGTGTAGAGATGGCGCGGGTCCTTTTCTTTGACATGATTCAGAAGCGAGCCCAAGAACTCGAAGTCATATTGCAGCTCGTTCCCAAGACTGAACAGGCAGAAGGAAGGATGGTTGCCGTATTCTTCCAATATGCGGTCCGCTTCGGCATATAGATAGGGAGCGCGTTTGTCATTGCATAAATTGGTGGACCAGAGCGGCAGTTCGACTTGCAGGTAGAAACCGAGCGAGTCCGCCACTTCGAACGCCGCTTCCGGAGGGCACCAGGAATGGAAACGGAGGTGGTTCAAACCCCATTCGCGGGCAGTCGTGAATACCTTTTCCCATCCTTCGTGTTCCATCGGAGGGTATCCGGTAAGCGGGAATATGCAGCATTCCAATGTCCCTCTGAGGAAAATCTTCTGATCGTTCAATAATAAAGCCGGCCCGTTCTTCCCCAAATCCCGGAAGCCGAATTTGATTTCCCGGATATCTTTATGAGGGTCTGTTTCAATGGAAGCCCGAAGGGTGTACAAGGTAGGCGTGAACTCGTTCCATACCTTCACTTCGCCTTCGATCGGGCAAATCAGCTCGATCCGGTTTTCTCCAGGCTGAAGTGTCACGTGTTGTTGTACTTGTATAACGGGATCTGTTGCCGTCCGGATGTCGGCTTTCAGGGTACCGGATGTTGCCGTTCCCGTATTGTTTACGAGGCATTTTACTTTTACTTGCTTGTTCTTATTATCCGGGTATGCTTGTAGGTCGCGGATCGAGACGGCATCTTTTGCTGTCAGCGAGATTTCTCCGATGATCCCGTTCCACATGATCTGTGTCTCGTTGGTATAGGCATGCGCCATATCGCCGGCCGTGATATCGTATCGTTTCCGGTTATCGACGCGGATCGTGATTTTGTGTCTGCCGGGAGTCAACTGTTCCGTCAAGTCGTACAGGTGTGGAGCGACCAGGCTTTCCTGCATGCCTTCGACCTGTTTCCCGTCCACCCATACGGATGTTTGCCAGATGACGCGTTCCAGTTTGAGTTCGATCGCTTTGCCTTTCCAGCCGGAAGGTATATCGACTTCTTTGCTGTACCAGGCCGGTCCGACGTAACTGTTTTTACGGGTCAGGTGGAGGACTTGCGGCTTTTGGATGGCAGGTTTTAATTTGTTGGGCGTTCCGTACCCGGCATCGTCGGTTGTTCCGGGCAGCTGGATCGTGTTTTTAAAGTTCTGTCCGGCCCAGTTCTCGTTTATTCCGGTATCGGTACTGTCTAACGCAAATTCCCATTCCCCGTCTAAGGAAATGCGGGCGGGATTGTTTTTGCATGAAAACAGGCACATCAGGAGGCCTGCCGTCAGGAGGTAAATGTTTATTCGTTGCATGGGTATTAAGTTTATCGTGTGCAAATTAAATCCTTTTCCAGCGTTTAAAGAATAGACTAAATAGGGATAATAATGGAGAATCTTATGATTGTATCCGACTGTCGAAAAGTAGCAAAATGTAGTTAATGACAATTTGTTAGATTTGCCCCTTTGGAGGGTGGGGAAATGTCTTTACTGCCGATTTAGCTTCTCGTTCCGGGATGGTCTGCCTTTGACTGAGTTCCGTTTTGTGTTGTTCTTTGTTCCATACAGATGCTTGCTTTGCAAGCTCAGAAAGCTGTTTTCATGCGGGAGCGAAACAGAACCGGCCCTACAAACATTTGATTGATAAGGCCGGTTCTGTCCTATTATCTGATCCCCAACTTTGCTTTGATCGCCTTCGGTATCGCATCCTTATGAACCATCACATAGATGGTTTTGGCGCGGACGAAGCTCTCGGACATGTTCAGGTAGCCGCCGAATTTGTTGCGGTCGGTTCCCCATGAGTTCTTGGTGATGTAATATTTCGTGCCGTTCTGGTCTTTGGTGATGCCGGTCACGTGCATCAGATGGTCGTCGGTAGTCACGAACGATTCGAAGCCTGCCTGGCGCACTTCCGGGGTCACGTTGATTTCCGGGTAGGGACGTTCGAACTTGAAGACTTCTTCCAGGCGTTCCTTCTCACCTAATTTCTCGAAGCGGGCGCGGTCCGTATTCGACAGGTCTTCCACCTTCTTCACTTCCGGGTTGATGGCGACACCGTTTGTAAAGGAGAATCCCTTCTCGCTCACGTCTCCGTCCCAGCAGACCGTATAACCGTTGTTCAGGGCATAATCTATCGTTTGCATCATCTCGTCGAGCGGCAGGTTGTACATTAGGGAATGTTCCCAGTTGTCGGGTACTTCCACGTCGAACTTTACATAATACGGATGATGCGTGAAACTGGTCAGCTCGATGTAGTCGTCCATATTCAACCCTAATGATTCGGCAAACGACTTCGGTGTATATTCCTTCCCCTTATACGTGAATTTCTCCGGCAGCTTTCCTAAATAGGTGTCGAACAGGTTGGCAATCAGTTTGTCATATTCCGGACTGCGCTGTTTCGCCTTTACTGCCACATCGGCGATGGCGTGCATGTAGCGGACCATCTCGCTGTGGTTATGCCGTTCGGAGTCGTAGTTGATACCCGTGTACACCTCTTCGGGTACGATCCCCACCTGGCGATACGCGTTCATAAAGGTATGCGAAAGGCTGCCCTGTCCGATGTTACCGTCCCCACGGCGCAGGTAGTTGTCCTGCAACTGGTTCATGTATTTCTGGCGGACGATGAACATCTCCGAAAGGTCATACGTGCCCTTCCCCATACGGAGCAGTTCGGATTCCATAAACGAAGTCGTGGCAAAGCACCAGCAAGTCCCCGTTGCCGCCTGGTTCTTAACCGGGGTAGCGGGAACCGTTACCACCTCTGTAAACTGATACCCCTGGCCGAACGCCGCCGAAGCAGAGAACGCCAACATGCAAGATAGAATAAGTGATTTCATAACATCCATTATTTTTTAATTTTTAATTCTTAATTCTTAATTTCCAATTAATCAAAATCCCCTCGCGAACATCTTCCAGAACTCGTCCGCCATCTCCTGCCAGCGCAGGATTGTCGCTCCTGTGAAGTCAGCCGTGTAGCCAGTCAGGAAAGCCCGTGCGGCCTCTTCCCCTTTGCCGTCCTGCAACTCTTTGTAGCGGCTTTCCACGAAAGGCATTTCCGATAAGCCCTTTTCCTCGAAGTGGGCGACCGCACCGTTGATCTTGTCTTTGGTCAGTCCCCAGCGGACCGTAGCCAACTTGTTTGCTGTCCGGTATTTCCAGACGATGGCATCCTCACGGTGGCGGTGCTGTCCGCAGATACCGAAAGCGACCGGCAGGTCGGTCGTACCCGCAAAGATCGGGATACGCGGGCTCTGTCCCGGATTGTCGAACGACAGCCAGGCGACGCCGCCCACGGCATCCGGCAACCAGCTGCGAAGCTGTATCACGTGCGAATAAGAACATTGCGGAACGGCTACCAGGCGATTGCGTGTCACTGTCCCTTCCTTCACACCGTTCAGCATATTCAGCATATCGGTTCCCATCCAGGGATTAGCTGCCGGACTCGTGATCGTATCCGTTTCCTTTGTCTCCCTGTTCTTGACAGCCACTTTCAGATTCTTCGTCATATCCCATTCCGTCCCTTCGTAGGTCTGGCGCAACAATGCCATCACATCCGTTACGGCGACCGCTTTGTCCGGCTTTACGCTGATCGGCAGCTCTTCCGCATCGTACGACAGTTTGAGCGAAGGAGCCAGTGCGTTCAGGATGAAATACTCGCGGATGCTGAATGCCTTCGGCTCGCCGAAATAGTTGCCCCCGCTGTAGGCTTTCCAGAACTTGAACGGTTCCTTGCCGTCCCAGAACCCCATCTTTTTGGCAACGGAGAATACATTTTCCGAAGCCATATAACGATCCTTGTCTTTCAGGTCGAGCGTAGAGATACGCGAGATATTGGCCGATACCCCCACATGATCGTCCGGAATGCGGACAGCCGCCCATACGCCCCCGATCTTGTCCGGCCCTTCGCCGAACACCTCGAAATGCCAGACCTCGTTCGGATCGGCAATCGTCAGGCATTCGCCCGAATCCCCGTAGCCATGTTCGGCAACCAACTGTCCGATCAGCCGGATCGCCTCGCGTGCCGTCGTGCAACGCTGCAAGGCGATCTTTTCCAGTTCCTCGATCATGAACATCCCTTTCTTGTTCTGTAATTCTTCACGTCCGGAGATGGTCGTCTCGCCGATCCCCAATTGCTTTTCGTTGAGGCAAGGATAGGAAGTATTCAGGAACTGGTAGGTGGAACGGGCTTCCGGGATCGTCCCCTTCAGCTCCATCCGCGTACGGTCGGCAGGATATTCGGTGTGCATCCGTCCGCTATAGATGGCGACTGTCGTGTCGCGCTCGTAGCGTGCCGCCGGGATGATCTCCATCCATGTGCGGTAGTTCCCGTCGCAGGTGTGGCTAGTCATGACCGAACCGTCGGCTGATGCTTTCTTGCCGACCAGGATGCTTGTACAACTTTCGGGAGTGTTGACCGGACGGGAGTATTCGATTTCCTGGGCCCGGAGGCTGTTCCCGTAACAGGTAAGTGCAATAATAAGGATAATTAGTCTATTCATGGCATTATATTTAATTTTGCGGCTAAAGATATGAAATTTTGTTATATTTGCTACCTCTTGCCAGGGGGTAATCCTTTGGCAAAAGAGAAATATCTCTGCCTTGCCGGGGGATTAATCCCCTGGTAAAAGAGGAATATCCCTGTAAGGAAATAATTAAATATAAATATGCCATGAAGAAACTAATTTATTTAAGCACATTACTATTTCTATTCGTATTGCCGATGATGGCACAACAACCTTTGTTCCCGACGCCGGCAAAGGTGCAGAACGCGAAAGGTACGTTCACCATTGGAAAGAATCTCCAAGTACAAGGCAATGGCGGGTATGCCGACAAGTTAGCCGCCGCCCTGCCGGCCGAGTTGAAAGAAGCCGGCCTGCAATCGTCACCTGCCAGCGGAACCATCCGCCTGGAACTGACAAACGACTGCAAGATGGCCGATGAAGCCTATACGCTTGTCGTCCAACCGAACAGCATCCTGCTGCAAGCCTCTTCCGAAGCCGGGCTGTTCTATGCCAAGGAAGCCCTTCTGCAACTTTCCCGCTTCGGCAAAGGCAACGTGCGTGCCTGCAAGATACAGGACCAACCCCGCTACGGCTGGCGTGGATTCATGCTCGACGAGAGCCGCCACTTCTTCGGTAAGGAAAAGGTAAAACAATATCTGGACATCATGGCGTCCCTTCGCCTGAACGTGTTCCACTGGCACCTGACCGACGAACCGGGTTGGCGCATTGAGATCAAGCGCTATCCGAAGCTGACCACCGAAGGGGCTGTCGGCAACTGGCACGATCCGAAAGCGCCCGCTACGTTCTACACCCAGGAAGAGATCAAGGAGATCGTCGCCTACGCAGCCGCCCGCCACATCATGGTCGTTCCCGAATTCGACATGCCGGGCCATGCTACCGCCGTCTGCCGTTCCTATCCCGAAATCTCCGGCGGAGGCGAGGGTAAATGGCAGCATTTCACGTTCCATCCCTGCAAGGAAGAGACGTTCGAGTTTATCAGCAACGTGCTCGACGAGATCGTCGCCCTGTTCCCGTCTCCCTATATCCATATCGGAGGCGACGAGGTGCACTACGGCAACCAGAGCTGGTTCACCGATCCCGAAATCCAGCAGTTCATCAAAGATAAGAACTTAGGCAACGAAACGGGCCTTGAACAGTATTTCATCCGCCGCGCCGCCGATATCGTAGCGTCCAAGGGCAAGACCATGATCGGCTGGGACGAGATGATCGATGCCGGTGTCTCTCCCGACAAGGCTGTCATCATGTGGTGGCGCCACGATCGCAAACACCAGCTGGTGAAGGCGCTCGAAAACGGCTACCGGGTGATTATGACCCCGCGCCGTCCGTTGTATGCCGACTTCATCCAGTACGGCGGCCATAAGGTGGGCCGTGTATGGGGCGGTTACAACACGATCGAGGACATCTGTCGTTTCCCCGAACCTATCATCCATCTGACACGCGATTATGAGGACCAGGTGATGGGCCTCCAGTTCTCCCTTTGGACGGAACGGGTCGCCGATGCCAAGCGTCTGGACTATATGACATTCCCCCGCCTGGTCGCTGTCGCCGAATCCGCCTGGACCCCAGCCAAGTCGAAGGAATGCAGCCTCTTCATGCAGAAGCTCCCCTACTTCCTGCAATTCCTCGGTGAAAAAGGCATCTACTACTTCAACCCTTTCAACCCCGAATCGACCCCCGAACCCGGTGCACCGGACAAGGATGATGTGCTGAAGAATGGATAATATATAGATGGAAAAAGTGTATATTTGCATTTGACGTAACAGAAAGATAAGAAAGGAAAACTGGTATGGATCCGGATGTCAAAAACAAAGTGGAATATATTATTGCTGTGATAAGTGAGTTTGCTGCGGCACACTCACTTAACACATTGCAAGCCTATCGCTACCTGGAGAGGTTCAAAGGCCTTGACTTTGTGAGCCGTTTTTACAATGTGGAGCATACACTCTCGTTTGAAGACGTAATAGAAGATCTTACAGCTTATTGTCACAGGAAAGGAGGGGCATTGGTATGATATTGTATCATGGCTCAAACACTGACATTGCAGAGATAGACCTTTCGATGTCAAAGGTAGGTAAAGATTTCGGATGCGGTTTCTATCTTTCGGCTGATAAGGAGCAGGCTTGGGAGCTTGCTGCCCGGAAAACAGAACAATTGGGAGCAGGGGTTCCTATGTTGAACTCTTACGAGTTTGACGAGAGAAGTTTGCACGGTATAGGTTTGTCGGTTCTCGAATTTCGGGAATACAGTAGGGAATGGGCCGAGTTTGTGTTGATGAACCGTCGGAATCGTACGCGTGTACCCTCGCATAGTTATGATATTGTTATTGGTCCTATTGCAAATGATTCGGTCGGCTTTCAGATACGACGACTCACTTCCGGTCTGATAGATATGGATAAGTTTCTTGAAGAACTTAAATATATGAAAGGGGTGACTATGCAGTACTTTTTCGGTACGGAGAAGTCTATCCGATATTTAACCAAAGTAAGAAGTGGATTATGACCAAAGAACTATTTATGATAGAAGAGATTTCCAAGGAAATCGTATTGTTGCTTATGGAGGAGCATCAAATGGATATGAGTGAGGCTCTCAAGGCACTCTATACATCTGATACATATAGCCGGCTCATAGATCTTGATACAGGGCTATATGCTCAGAGTACAGCCTATGTGTACGAATATCTTGAAAAAGAATTGGTAACGGGGAAAATGATGTAAAGAATTTCCGATACCCGAACCCAGTGCACCGGACAAGGATGATGTGCTGAAGAATGGATAAAATATAAAGCACTTCTTTTGCCGTCGGCTTCAGCCGACGGTAGATAAAATCTCCGGCTTTGCCGGTTCCTCTGTGGGGTTTAGCCCCTTGAAAATAAGATATACTTTTTTCTTTCAACCGTCGGCTGAAGCCGACGGCAAGGGAGATAGATTCCTATTGCTTGGATTATATGCTGATTTTATAGGAAAAACAGCTCATTTTTCCCCCTTTTTGAAAAAAGCGCAAAAAAAGGGACTGCTCGAGACTTGCCAGAAAACATCTCTAAACAATTGATTACGATCTATATAGTAAAGTCTTTTATCTCCTGGTGGAAAGTACATTTCTTACCCTGTTTTTGAGGGTAGTTTTTGCTCTGTTTTTTGCTTGTATATTATTGGGAATGAACAAGATAAATGGCTTTTTCCAAAATGACTAAAAAAACGTACGTTTAAATTCGTCATAATTCAGCTACAAAAATACAACTACTTTTTAAACCTGCAATTCTTTCTTCAAAGTTTTTTCCTTTTCTATATCGTTTCTTATCAATTAGATAGCCTTACCTGTACGAAAAACCTTCTTTTGACTACAAACCTTCCGAACCGCCTCCGAAAATGACGAATTTAAACGTACGTTTTAGCTGTCAAAGTACAGATGTTAACATACATCTATATAAGGTATGGCAGCTAAGGGTTGGACGATATTATTTCAATATTCATAGTATTATTAATTTAAATGTTTAAAGTATGAAGAAGAGAATCTTTACTCTTATGACGGCGGCTCTGCTCATGACAGGTCCTGCTGTTAATGTTGCGTATGCTGCAGCTGGCGTTGGAGATAATGTAGCTGTTGCAGCAACTAAATCTTCTGTTTTGGAAGGAACTAAATTTTATTTAGGGAAAGCTGGTTCTGGTAATGTTGCTTTTAAGGCTGTTGCAGAAGTTGAAATTGACGGGACAAAGTATTTCACTTGGGCTGCTGCAGATGAAACTGTAAATGATGCTGATGCTATTACTACTGACGTAGCTGTTTTTGAAGTTCGTGATGTTAAAAGC
Source organism: Parabacteroides sp. (assembly GCF_977054455.1). Lineage (NCBI taxonomy): Bacteria > Pseudomonadati > Bacteroidota > Bacteroidia > Bacteroidales > Tannerellaceae > Parabacteroides > Parabacteroides sp. The sequence goes on from NZ_CDRTCT010000010.1 coordinate 25,921, forward strand.
TATGGTGCTAAAGGAGTATCTTTTGAGTTATGGTCTACGGGTAAGAAAGTCGTAGTTAAATCAGTAGATGGCACTGCTGCTAAAGCAACAGACAAATTAGATGCGTTATCAACTCGTTTTGTAGCCAGCTATGATGATGCAAAGGATTTGTCAACTCTTGGTTTTACTGTACTTTATACAGAGAATATTCCATCTGTAAAAATAGATGTACAGGCTTATCTGGCTACTGCAGAACAAGATGCTGCTTTCTTGCAGGATTACAATAGCAAAGGCCTTACTTTTGGTTTCGAAGGTAAAAATGTGATTGGTAATGCTTTTGAAGAAACATTACAGGTGGTTCCGGTTGTGGATAAAGCTCTTGATGGAACTAATCCTACTACAGGTGGTTTTGTTTTGGCCAAAGGAACAACTGATGATATGAAAGCATTTGTAGCTGCTGCTGCTAAAACTGATGGAAGTATTATCGCAGCTGCAAAGAAGGTTTCATTACTCTCTATTACAGACGAAACTTACAAGATTAACGGTGCTCAGGATAAAGAAGCTGCTGTTATCAAAGTTTTGGAGAAAGGTAAATATGTACCTGTTGTTGCTACTCAAATGCCTGAAGTTCTTTTCACTAAAGTTGAACAGGCAGACGTGTTGAACAACCCGGCAGCTTTGACGCTGACAATGGGAGATGTTGTTGTCGGTGGTGTTCAGCCTGACGGTAAAGGTGACAATGTGTATGTTACAACTGTTTTGAATAATGGTACTTCTACTTTGACAGCTAACCCTGCTATCTTAGGTACAAGCACCTACCTGGATGCCTCTGTTCTGTTGAAGAAAGATGCTGTTAACACTGTTAATATCTATTTCACAAGCGGAAAGCAGAGTATTGATGGTGATGCTAACCAACAGTATGAATATCACAAATATCTGGTTGCCGGTGCCGGTGCTTCTGCTTATCAGTTGGAAGCTTGTGCTAAATCAGAGATCGACTTGGCTTCTCCGATGACACAGTGGGTTGTTTCTGGTTTCGATGGTAAATATACGTTTACATTGACTAACCGTGAAGCACATACTGCCGGTGCAACATTGAAACTTGCCTTGAAAGCTACAGATGTAGATGGTGAATATGAGATTATTGGTGGTATGCTTGATGGAGGTTCTCTTTCAACTTCTGGATCAGGTGAAGAAATCAAGGGTGGTGTTACTGCAAGTGCCACAATTGAAGGAAATGCAGAACTGGTAGGAAAAGTAGTTCGTTTCAACTCCGTTGCCACAGCAAAGACTGACGGTTTCCTGGAAATGACAAAGGCTGAACGTGAAGGTGGTTTCCATCTGTTGTTCTCTGGTAAAGTGCCGGGTGGTGTTGCTGAAATGTATGGTGTGCTGAGTGCTAATAATGCTACCGGAACTTACACTCCTGCTGAAGATAAGGGTGATTATGCTTTCACTGCTGAGGTTGTTAAGGATGGCACTCCGGCAGTTGCTAACTATATCATTAATGATGTAGATGCTGCTTATCTGGATAAAGATGGAAACATCGTAACGGTTAAAGATACGTTGGCTGTTCCTTCTTATAAATTGGTAGTTGGTACGAACAGCTCATCTAAAAAGGTCCTTTACCTTAAGAAGGATGCTGCAACGACGATCGATAAAGACGATACTAACGAAGGTGAATTCTTCTTCCGCAAGAACTATGACGGAACTTATGCAATGGGGTTGATTAGCACAGATTATGCTGGTAGTGTTAAAGCTACTGCCAAAGCTGTAGAAGTTAATACTGCCGGTACTGCTTTTGCTGCTGCTGGTACCGCTACCCTTTACGCTCCTACAATCAGCAACGTTACCATCGAGTTCAACGACAACTCCGATGCAACCTCTCTGCCTGCCGAACCGCGTCACGTATCATTCGATAACGTACTGGGTTCTGTAGCTATGCAGATGAATAAGAACAATCTGGAAGAAGGTATCCTGAGCAAGGACGGTTTGACTTTCTGGTTGGATACAGTGGGTAAGGCTGACGTTCCTAAGTTCTATATCTCTCGCGGTGTAGAAGGACAGGATGAAAGACTGTTCATGTTCAACTCTTCCGATTCTCTGGGTATCTTCTCTGAAGACGACGCTCAGTTGTCTGAAAACAAGAACTACCTGTTGGAAGGTTCTGCCAATGATCCGAAAGCCATCTTCCGTGCTGCTACTTTGACAGCCAAAGATACACTGACAACTGCTGTGGACGGTGATCTGGTTAAGAATGATCTGAAAGCATATCAGTACACGATCCAGTTGAACGACGAAGATGTAGACAACGAATATGTTGTGAAATCTGTTAAGGGTGGTTGGTTGTATGCATTGAACGGCAAATTAGGCTTCACTGCTACACGTTCACAGGCTATGGTCTTCACCCTCGGCGACGAAGCTCCTACCTCCAATGATGCGGTCGAAGTTTCCGAAATCAAAGTAATCGCCGGCGAAGGTCAGATTCAGATTGTTGGTGCTCAGGGTAAGAAGGTGGTTGTTTCCAACATCTTGGGCCAGGTGATTGCTAATACGGTTGTTGCTTCCGACAATGCTGCGATCGCTGCTCCGGCAGGTGTCGTTGTGGTAGCTGTTGAAGGCGAAGCTGCTGTGAAGGCTATCGTTAAATAACGATTGATACTAAATATACAATACTGTCTGTCGTAAGGGCGGTTTGCGAACCGCCTCTACAGATAGATGACATTTTATAATCAAATAATCTAAATAATATCACGCGGTGTCCATCCGCTTTTTGGCGGAAGGCCCAATTACCCCGCGAGGGAGAACAAGTGGTAGTATTAATACTAAAGTAATGAAATTAAAAGTTCTACTGCCAGTACCTCTGTGAAGAAAGAAAGCAGATCAAAAAGGAGGCTGTGTCGTAATTAAGTTTTACGGCGCAGCCTCTGTTTTTGTGGTTCCGAGATACACGTATAAATAGGTCAGGATGGGGCGTATTCCCCCCATTTTTGACCTGTTTCGCTATTTTTGAGCACATTTTCTTTATGTTGAAAGCAATGGCGAAAAGGGCAAAGTCCATTGTGATCTTATCCTTTTCGAAGTGGTGGAAGCGTTTGTATGTATGCCATGTTGGACTTCATCTGTCCGAAGACAGCCTCCGGTTCGATACATCGTCGTCCGCGGTATCTGAGACCTTCTTCGGATGTCAACAGTTTCCGGGCTTTTCGTTTGTATCCGTTGAGTCTGTGGTTGACCTCGATTGTCCGTCGGTCACCACGGGCTTTGTAGCAGAGGCAGCGTAGCGGACACCCCTTTGCAAAAAGTAAAATCTCACCGGCAACATTTGCATATTGGTAAAAATTGTTTACCTTTGCAGTCGCAACGCGCCTGTGGTGTAATTGGTAGCCACGCCAGACTTAGGATCTGGTGTCGAGAGACGTGTAGGTTCGAGTCCTATCAGGCGCACCTTCAAAGACAAAAGAGCTTGTTCTGATGAGAACAGGTTCTTCCTATTTTATATTGATTATCAATGTAGTGAAACTGAGATTTCATAATAGGCGAAAAGATACTCACGATTCATGATTCCTGCACCACAGAAACCCCTATAAACAATTAAAGGCTGTCTCACGACAACCCCTAACCAACTTTGTTAACCTTAAATCTAATACTATTATGAAAAAACCACGATGCAAAGATACGGCCTTTTTCCAATTTGCCAAGAGTTGAAATGCTAATTTGTGTTGTAAAGTATATAAGAAAAACTAATTCATGAAAAAGTAAAGAAAATATGCAACCGTAACATCTCCTTGCTCGTCTATAAAAGAAAATAAACGAAAATACGACAAGACATGAAAACAAGAGCATTTTTCTTTATGGTTTGTATCTGGCTGCTGGTAACGAACGGATTTGCCCAGAATACGATAAAAGGAGACGGGAATATTATCACGAAAGAAATTTCCATATCCGATTATGATGAAATCTCATATGTGGGAAAGGTGAACATCGAATATGAACAATCCAATGCATCTCCCTTTTTTAAGATAACGATAGACGAGAACATATTGCCCTACCTCGACATAAAAGTAAAGGGCAAGACATTGATCGTACAGCCAAAAGATGAAAAAAAATATTTTAACGGAAATTCTTATGGACTCAACCTCCAACCGACTGTATGTGAAATAAAGACCAACTCCCGTGAGCTGAAAGAGATAAGTGCAGTAGGTGGCGGGGAGTTTGTCACCAAAAGTCCTCTTAAAACCGATAAACTGGATATCAGCATTGCCGGGAGCAGCACAATAAACCTCGATAAGCAGCTAGAAGCACGCAAAATCAACTTTAGCGTGGCTGGATCGGGAGATATCAAAGCAACCAAACTGAAAGTAGACAACCTGGATTGCAGTGTGGCAGGCAGCGGCTCCATCCGGCTCAAAGGAGAGGCCGAAAGAGGAGACTTGAGTGTAGCCGGCGGTGGGGATATCAGCGCATTCGAATGTATCCTTCGGAAAGCGGAATGCAGCGTTGCAGGTGGCGGAGACATTGAAGTACATGCGGCCGAACAATTGGACGCCAGCATAGCCGGCGGTGGCCACATACGATATGAAGGAGATCCGGAGCTCAGCAAAAGCGTCATTGGCGGAGGTTCGATCAAGAAAAATTAATACTTATAATACCATAGAATATGAAAACGACATTAACAGCATTAATAGCTTTCTTGTTTATATGTACGGCAGGTGGATATGCCGAAAAAGTGAAAGGTAACGGAAATATTATTTCCAAAGAAATCCAGATATCCGATTACACGGAGCTGAATATCAAAGTAAAAATCAATTTCAACAATAACGGTTCCCTATTCAATAAAAAAGAATACAAAGGTCCGGCATTTAATTATATGCAAGGATCAGGAAGTTCCAACCTGCAAATTACAGTAGACGAGAATTTGTTCCCGTTACTGGACATATCTGTTTCGGACGGATGCCTGTATGTCCGGACAAATGAAGAAAAACAAGAATTATATCCGACGGAGTTTATTATCAACAGCTCTTCCCAGATCCTGGAAAAAGCAAAAATATCCGGTTCCATAGATTTCTTTTTGCAGAATAACCTTTCAGGTGAAAACCTGAAGGTAGAAGTATCCGGTGCGTCGGATGTATATATGAACAAACCGGTCCGTATCGCAAACGCATGTGAAATAAAAGTCAACGGTGCCGGCGATATGGAAGCAAAAGACCTGATATGCGGGAATATCAAAGCAGGCGTTGCCGGAGCAGGTGATCTGAATCTGAAAGGAAAGGCCGAGAAGGGAGAATATAAAGTATCCGGCAGTGGAGACATAAGTGCATACGGATTCATGGTAAAAGACCTGAGATGCAAGGTGAGCGGCAGTGGAGATATTGAGGCATACGCAACCGAAACGCTCGAAGCATCCGCTTCCGGAAGCGGAGACATCTGTTACAAAGGAAATCCTAAAGCTAATACACGCTGTTCGGGAGCTGCCGATATCACAAGAGTGAAATAAATTTCCTACATTTGTAACCGAAGTGCGGCAAACGCGTCCATAAGTATAACATAAAGAAGACATACATGAAAACAAAAGGTTTACTAATGATCGCTTTCCTGATAGGAATGTTTTTCTCTGTCCAGGCAGCAGACCATGTGAAAGGAAACGGAAAGCTCTCGACCAAGAAAATAACGATCGACGACTTCAATGCCATCAAGTTCGACGGGGTGATCGACTTCAACTACGAGCAGTCGGAATCCACTCCGCATATTGAAATAACCGTAGACGAAAACCTACACCCGTACGTGAACATCGACATCAAAGACCGTGTTCTTACCGTCGGGTTCAAGGGCGTAAAGGTCGACCATTTCACCAAATTCATCGTCAAGACCAACTCCAAATGGCTGAAAGAAGTAAAAGCTTCCGGCAACGCGAACTTCATGGCTAACAGCCCTCTGACAGGTGACGAGTTGAAAATCAACGCTAATTCCAACTGTCTCGTCCAACTAAAACGGAAAGTCGAAGTCGGCAAGCTCGACCTGAACGTCTCCGGTAGCGCCAATATGGTCGTGAATGAACTAAAAACCGACAAGTTAGAATGCAGCATTAACGGATCCGGCACGATCAACCTGAAAGCAGGAAGCGCCGAAGAAGCAGACTACAACATCACGACCGACGGTGAAATCATGGCTTTCGGGGTAGCAGTGCCCGAAGTAAACTGTAAAATCACAGGGAAAGGTTCCGCTCAGATCCATCCGACCAACAACCTGAAAGCAACAGTCGTCGGTAAAGGAAATATCCGCTATAAAGGTCCGACAGCCGTACAACAGAAAGTCATCGGCAAAGGAACCGTTGAAGAAGTAAAATAAAACTACAGCCAGCCTTCCTTCCGATACCATTCTATGCTTTCTTCCAGGCCACGGCGTAACGGGTAAGCCGGGACGAAGCCCAATTCATCCTGAAGCGGTGTAACATCACAAATCCAGTTACGCTGTTTCAGGATTATATATTTATCCGTATTCAATGTCATACTCTTCTTCAGCAACTTGCCTATCCACTCGGAACCCTGGCAGGCTATATGCACCAGCCCCATCGGAATACGGGCATGCAGGACATGTTTCTTCCGCAGGATTTCCTGTATCATCCGGGCAAACGATTCATCCGTATAGACATCACCGTCCGCCACGAAATAATGACGGTTCCGGACAGCCTCATTCTCCAAAGCAAGGAAAGCGGCGGTAGCCAGATCCTTTACATATATAAAAGTAATGCGCTGGGGCGTAAAGCCGACGGCAAAATCAAAACCGGACTTTATACTTTTGATCTCCATGAAGTAATCTTTCTCGCCCGGCCCGTACACTCCTGTCGGACGCAGGATCACATACGGGAAATAAGATTGGTGCCGCAAATAATTCTCCGCTTCCAGCTTGCTCTTTCCATAGTCCGTATCGGGCAATTGAGGATCATTCAGCGAGATAGGACGGAACGTTTTCTCGTCCCCACGGCCATAGCTGCTCAGGCTGCTCATCAGCAAGAACTTCTCCGGCTTGCAACCTGCTGCGGCAAGCGCTTCGATCAGGTTGGCCGTATTTCGGGCATTGATACGATAAAAGTTTCTTTTATCAAGCGTCTTGGTCAATCCGGCATTATGGATCACATAATCCCAAGGACCATGTTCACGGACAAAACCGGCCAACTGCGCGATCAAGGACTCACGGTCGGAATATTTCAAATCGATAAAACGAATCCGTTCATCCTGCAAATTAGCACGGCTACTTGTCGAACGGACACCCGCCCAGGTTTCATATCCCCGTTCAAGCGCCTCCTTCACCAGGAAACCGCCGATAAAGCCACTGGCCCCCGTAATCAATATTTTCTTCTTCATTGAAAAATCAGGAATTATCCGTTTTCTAATTCTTTTTAATGTAATAAGTATAGTAATACAGCAACAGACCGATCCAGTTCAATACGACAATAGTCAGTATCCAAAGGATTTTTTGTCCGCGACTGATGAAAGGATTCTGCCTCACAGCGGTAATGCCGAAAATAAGGACAGCGATACCGACAATATATCCGACCTCCGGTAGGCCTATCAAACAAAGTTTATTCATGTTCGTGTTTTTTCAAAACCCGGTGCGGCAAATCGCCATGTCCGATCAGTTCTATAGGACAAGCATATTTTTCGCCCAGCCACTCTTCGGACACATCCGCTCCAGGATGGTAATGTAATGTTTCGTTTACACAAGCAATGTTTTTCACCATCGCCAATACAGTCCCGATATCATGTGAAACCAGAATGATCGCGCTCTCCTTATTGATTTCGTCCAAGAGCTTATAGAAATGAGATTCGAACCGCTTGTCCACATACGAGTTCGGCTCATCCAGGATCAGCACTTGCGGACGGGAAACAATGGAGCGTCCCAGCAACACGCGCTGTAACTGTCCGCCGGACAGTTCGCCGATCGCCCGGTTCGCCAAACCTTCCAGTCCCATTTTTCCAAGCACTTCCTCCACACGCTGTTTTTGGCTTGCATTATAAGAACGGAAAAGCGGCTTTTCCGAAGCCAGCCCCGAAGCGATCACCTCGCGCACCGAGATCGGGAACTTCTTATCGATGTTGTTCAATTGGGGAAGATAGCCGATCCGGAGAGAAGGGACAGCCTGTCCGTCCTCATAAAAACGGACTGTACCGGAGACAGGCGGCAACAGGCCGAGTATAACCTTCAGTAAGGTTGTCTTTCCTCCCCCGTTCGGTCCGATAATCCCCAGGAAATCATCTTTCCAGACCGTCAGAGAGATGTCCCGCAATACGGTTTTATTGCCGTAGGCGGCCGTCACATGTTCTATGTCAATCAGTTTCTCCATCGGCCAGTGCTTTCGCTATATGAATCAGTTCCGTATTCCAATGATAATCCAGCGGGTTGATCTTCACGAGCCGGCAACCTGTTTCCTTCGCAATCAGTTCGGCATTTTTCTGGTCGAACTCCTGTTGGATAAAGACAACTTTCGCGTGGCGCTCTTTTGCCGTCGTCACCAATTGCTTCAACTGGGCCGGCGAAGGTTCTTTTCCATCCATCTCGATACAGAGCTGGATGAGGCCGAATTCATCGGCAAAATAGGTCAAAGCAGGATGATAGATGATAAACGTACGGTCGGTCAGCGGATCGAGCAGGCGCTTGATCTCGGCCTCCGTCTTTTCAATCTCCGCCAGCAAAACTTCATAATTCTTCCAATAATACTCCGTATTCTCTTTATCCAGTTCGATAAAAGCGTTCAGCGTATTCCAAGCAATGACCTTTGCCCCTTCGATGGAACTCCAGATATGCGGATCGATACCGCCTGCATGATGGTGGTGATGTCCGTTATCGTTATCCGTTTCATGCCCATGCTCTTCTTCTTCCGTCTCTTTTACAAACTGCATACCCTTCGATACATCGAATATCTTCAAATCGGGATTGTTCTCGCGGATCTTCTGCATCCATACCTGCTCGAAGCCGATATGACCGATTTGCAGATACGCTTCGCTCTGTCCGATCTGCACCATCTGCCTCGGAGTCGGATCATAGGTCTCCGGACTCTGCCCGGATGGAACTACACAATGGATAGCAAACTTATCTCCTGCGATCTTTTCGGCAAAGAAACGTTGCGGCTCTATCGTCACCGTCACCACCTTTCCTTCCGTCAACTTTCCGGTACATGCGGCAAGTAGCGACAGTACCGTCAACAGGATATATATTCCGGTATATTTCATCTTATTTTTTATTTTGACAAGGATACAAAGATAAAAACATTCCGGCAAATAACCATTCATGTTTTTATATAGTATCACCGCAGAGAAAATTATTCTATTGGCTCATATCCTTAAACATGAATATTTTGAAAATAAATTTGTTTTCGCCTTTCCTATACATAATATTTGCCTATATTTGTCCGTGAAGTATCAATAGTTCAACTAAAACAATTAATTATGGACAAATTTATCAATCCCTTCTCTGATTACGGCTGGAAAAAGATTTTCGGCAGTGAAGTAAGCAAAGATCTTATCATCAGTTTCCTCAATGAAGTCATCCAACAGGAAGTCATCGTCGACATCACGTTCCGCAACGTCGAGATGCTCGGTTTGAAACAAGACCAGCGCCGGGCTGTTTTCGACATCTTCTGCGAGAATGAAAAGGGGGAAGTCTTCATTGTTGAAATGCAGAAGAGCCGACAGAAGTATTTCTCCGACAGGGTGTTATACTACGCCTCGTTCGCCATCCAGCAACAATCCATGATCGTAAAGGAGAGACTCGAAAAGGAACCGGACGAAATAGTCCGCAAACGCTGGAACTACCAGATCAGCAAGGTATATGTCGTGTGCATCCTTAACTACGTGATGGACCCGTCCCGTCCTGATAAATACCGCTGGGATGTCGTGCGCATGGACCGGGAGTTGAAGATCCCTTTCAGCGAGACGCTCAACGAAATCTATATCGAAATGCCGAAATTTGTATTACCTTTGTCGGAGTGTGATACACTTTACAAGAAGTGGTTATATGTCTTAAACAACATCGAGATCATGGAACGATTACCGAAAGAACTGAACAATCAGATATTCCGCAAGCTGAAAAGTATCGTGGAGGTAGAACGCATGACGCCCGACCAACGCCTGGAATACGAACTGAGCCTTTCCGTCGAGCGTGACCTCTCCGCCGCCCTCGACACCAGCTTCGAAGACGGGATGGAAAAAGGATTGGAAAAAGGCAAGGCGGAAGAGCAACGCCTTATCGCTGCCAATTTTAAAAGACAAGGGATCAATGTCGAGACGATTGCTCAATGTACCGGTTTGTCGGTGAAAGAAATTAACGAGTTGTAACAGAAAAATCATCATTTAACAATTCAAATCTTCTTAAACACGATTATCCCTTCTTATCCTGATCTGGGAAGGGGGTTATTGTGTAATATTGTTTCGTTAACAACAAAACACATTCTTTGGGAATAGCTGTAAATTCTGGTTCTTCATCGGGAAATAAAGGTTTTCTGCCATGAAGTGCGCGGTTTTTCACAACGAAGACGGTCGCTATCACCGTGAGCTGCCGTTGCCACGGACTATGAAGACGGTCTTCATGGTAACGAGGACGGTCGTCACGGTGATGAAGACGGTCGTCATGCCGGCAAAGGAGTAAATCTCTTTTGAGATATTCAGACCTGCGGCAACATTTATTTGCTACAAGCGATTCTCCGGGAGTTCAGTTTTTCCATAATGTCAGGATATTCAGCTTTTCGGAAACAAAGGAATTTTGTTTTTCGATTTTCTGCCGTGCTCGTTTTACCGGTTGCTTATTAATTCCAATCTGAAAGAGGAAAATGTCAGACACGAATCGCCCGGGATTTCATACCAAATAGAAAAACATTCCAATAAGGGTTATTGTCTGTTTTGCAAACATGGCTTATCCTTGTGTTTATCTCTTATGTTTTCGGTATGAGCCATTTCTATTTCTTGGTTGGAGAGATAATTTCCGTCCTTTATCAAAATCTGATGGGTGAAAGTGATGGAATCTTCTTTTTTTAGGAGGATTTGAACTGTTTCCGCCTGTTTATCGAAACATCGTCCTCCCAAGTTATTAATCGCAAACAGGCCGTATCCGCGTGCATGCGACCAGCCCGGATAATTGGGATTTTCAGGATGGTCTATGAGAGCGATCGATATTTTCTCGTTTTTTATTTTTCCGTTCAAAACAACCCAAGCCGAACGTTTTCCCCAAACGTCGTCACCGGCGTCTCCTTCTTTATTTTGATAGATCCCGGAAATGTCGGCTTCAAGGTTTCGATCTAAACGCATACCGAGTAAGCCTTCTTTATTTTCTATGATGAAAATAGAATCTCCGAAAGCGGTCAGTGTAGTGGTTCGCTGAATGCCTCTTTCGTGTGGCTTACCGGTGAATGCGTAGGTGGTTTTTTCTTTTAGTAGAATAAATCCATTGTGGTTTGTCCAATCTGCTTCGACTGTAAATTTGTTTTCTTTCTCGTTTATATTCTTGATGCCGGTAAACCGGATAATGCCGTAATGCTCTTTTTTATCATGGGGAATGTGATTCGAATTGTTCCAGAAATCCAATCCATTGATATCTCCGAAGCTAAACCATAATCCCATCTGATGAGGATGGTCTATCCGTTCATTGGCTTTCGGGCGGGCAGGGTAGCCGCGAGTGATTTCAGTACCGGATGCAGTGTAGATAGGATAAAGAACTTGTTTATATAGAGTGTCGGAGTAAAGAAATTCTGTAAAAAGAACTTGGTCTATGTATATGCTTATCTTTTGTGAGTCGGGCTTCTCTATAAAATGCATGTATGAATCCTGACCTATTACAAAACTACAATAGGAAAGAGAAAGGAGGATAAGTAGAATCAGTTTGTTCATGGAGTAAAAGTAATCAAAAATGGGGTAAAAGGAAGGGACAAAACTACCCTGTCCCGCACTTGACACGGGAACAGGGTAGTTTGATATCCTCTTTGATGTTTATAAGATACGTTTATACAACTTCTTTTCCTGTGGCTGGATCGAAGTTAAATCTGCGATTTTTACCGGTTGTCCGGATGCTATGCTGTTGCGGGCTGCGATTCCGATCAGGCAGGCCAAAGCACCGTCGCGGGTGTTTGCACACTGTTGGAACGGATCTTCGATATTGGGCAGGAATATCTGGTCTTTTAATAACGCATCTCCGCCTCCATGACCGGATGTTCCGAATGGAATCTGGATATATTGCCGTTTATTGAAGTTCTTGAACAGAACGATTTCGTCATAATTGGCATCCGATGTCGGTTTGGATTCCTGAATCCAGGCTTCCAGACGTCCTTTTGTTCCGTTGAACGCGATCCGGTAGCCTTCGTACGGAGAATAGGTTGTCAACGAATAAGCTACTTGTACGCCATTTTTATATTTGATTGTTGCTGCCATCTTGTCGAAGATGTTTACATCCTTTTTGAACACACAACCGTCGCGCAGGTAACCGTCGTATTTTTCATTGGCCACGTACAGTTCCATGTAGTTCTTGTTTTTGGTGATGTCAAAGAAGAACTTGCATTTGTCTGTATGCGGGCATGTACGGCAGTTTTCTGCCCGTATGGTACCATTTTTCCCATAATGGTTGAGAGCTCCAAGCGCATAAACGCTTTCGGGGTCGCTGTCGATCCACCAGTTCAGAAGGTCGAAATGATGGCTGGCTTTGTGTACCCATAATGAACCGCTGCATTCAACGAGTCTGTGCCAGCGGCGGAAATAGTCGGCTCCGTGTGAAGTGTCCAGGTACCAGTGGAAATCGACCGAGGTGATATCACCGATTTCTCCGGCACGAAGCAGTTCCCATATTTTAGCCCGGTGAGGGGAATAACGGTAGTTGAACGTGACCCGGCATGTCTTACCCGTTCGCTTTTCAGCATCCAGAATCGCCTGGATTTTCTTTTCATCGGTCGTCATCGGCTTTTCCGTGATAATGTCGGCTCCCAACTCCATTCCCCGGATAATGAATTGATGATGTGTGCTATCCATTGTCGTGACAATCAAAACATCCGGTTTTGTCTCGTTCATCATTTTCTCAAAGTCGGTATATGTCGGACAGGAAGTGCCGATGATACGTTTGCCGGTTTCAACACGTCCTTCGTTTTTATCGCAAAGGCCTACGAACTCAAGATAATCAGGATAACTTTCCAGAATGTCCCTTCCCCACATGGATGTCCCACGGCCACCTGTCCCGACAAGTGCGATCCGGAGTTTTTTACCTGTGGGTGTTGCAATACCGGCAGTTTCTGCTTTTATATCAGATAGAGGATTGAGCAAGGCCGTTCCGGCAATCGCCCCTGTTGTTGCAAGAAAATGTCTTCTTGACATTTGATTTGTTGTGTTATGCATAGTAAACGATATTAAGTGTTTAAAATTATTTATCATATTCTGGTAGCTGGTGGAATTCGTCTTTATTCGTGACAACATCCACTTCATTCTGAGGAATCGGACGGATGACATGATAGGCTTTCATCTTATCTTTGACATCTGGATTGTATTTCAATGCGCGTTCCAACAGTTTGCCGGTACGTTTCAATGTGTACCACCTGAAACCTTCCATACTTAATTCGCGCATATACTCATCAAGGATAAAATCGAGCGTAATCATATCGGGGGTGACTTTCAGTGCTTCCTCATGTCCTTCGGTCAATGCCCTTTTCCGCAATTCCGTAATGACTTTAGCTGCTTCCTCTTTTTGTCCCATATACATATATAGTTCTGCTTGGGACAAATATACTTCACCTAAACGAAACCAGATAAAATCTTTGTGACCTTTTTCATCTTTTGCAAATTCACGGGATGAATCCAATAGTTTCAGATTGGTATGGTAGCAGGAACGTCCGTTCATCGTAGGTTCCCCTGTTTGTAGATTGTACATATGGTTCAATCCTTCAACAAACAGTTCATGACCTAATGGGTGAGTCTCTCCTCCCTTTCGTCCAGCCGCTACTTCTTCGTCTGTCACAGGTCGGAAATGGCGGATTAGGACTGTGTCGGAATAAACAGGCTTCTGATTCCAATCGGTCGGAATCCAGCACCAGTATTCTTGTAATGAACCATAAAGGCGCTTATCGTATTCATTGAAATTTTGAATCATAAATAAGGATGGCATAGTCCAGCGATATTCGCGTCCATAATATAGGGAATGGCTCCATAAGGTTGTGATTGCTTTGTTGTCGACAGCAGATTTGTTGTACCAACCGACACCGTAGCGATGAAGTCCGTTTTCACCTCCGCCATTATAGGTTTTATCAGTCGAATATTGTACAGACCAGATAATTTCGTCATTAACCTGGTTGTCAACATCGAATATCTGTGTGTAATCGTCCAGTAATCTGTAATTATAGTCGGATCGTAACGATTTTGTCAAAGCGAGAGCATCTGTGTAGCAACGCTCTTTTGTGTATCCGGCAGCAGAAATCACATCGTCTGGATAACCGGCCAGCGACATCAAAACTTTCATTAGGATGAATTTGCGTATTCCTTCATTCATGCGCCCCCATTGACAGTTTTGTGGCAGCTTCAATCCGATAGCGGCAATGTTGAGATCTTCCAGCATTTGTTTGTAGAAAGTTGCAACGCCGGGTTGATATCCAATTGTTTTGACACCGGTGGTACTTTCTGTCGTGAAATGTGCTCCGTCTCCATAGGTTTCCGTGATGATCCAGAAATAAAAAGCGCGTAGGGCGTGTGCTTCTGCGCGAAGTTCAGCTCGTCTGTTTTCATCTTTGATCTCTGCCGTTTCAATGATTTCGGTTGCCAGGTTCGCAACATTGAGAGAGTTATACAATTGTTTCCAGAAATCCCGGTTCCAGCCATTGTTTATCATTTGGGTATCGAAATATTCTCCGAAATAACGCCAGTCATTTCCATTTACGGCAACCAACTGCTCATCTGCTCCCATCGAGCCGAACAGATACAATCTTTCGAGAAAATCACGGTGCGTATTATACAAACTTAGTACTAATCGTTCACAACCCTCTTCTGTCTCCGAATAATTGGTTGTTATATTCCCTTTAGGGTCTTCAGAAAGAAAGTCGGAACAGGAACAAAGAGTACCTGCGTATAATGCAATAATAAAGGTCCAATATTTTAGTTTCATAATTTATTACAGTTTAAAAGTCAATATTTATACCCATCGTATAAGTTGTCGGAATATTATAGTCAAAATCAGGAGCTTCCGGGCTTACATCATTTTTACATGCTTTGTAGATATATCCGAGATTCCGGACTTGTGCATAGAGCCGTGCTCGTAAGATCTTCCAGTTTTTCGGCATTATTTTGCTAAAATCGTATCCTAATGTTATATCCTGAATTTTGATATAGTCTCCTTTCATATATCCACCTGTTCCGGCAAATGGGTCATATCCGCTTAGTTTATCTGCGCGGGTATATTCGTTTGTCGGATTGTCGGGTGTCCAGTATTTGAAGTTGGACGGCATCCAGCGCAGTCCGTCACGTGTGATTAAGCTGGCATAGGTATTAGGATGGATCAGGCTTCCGAAATTCATGTTTAGATTGATGGAGGCATCAAAAGCACCGAAACGGAATGAGTTCAGTAAAGATGCGATGATTTTTGGATCTTTTTGTCCTAATATTACTTTGTCCAACTCTCCGATCGAACCGTCATTATTCTGATCTTTAACCTTGATGTCTCCAGGGATAGCACCATATTTTTGTGCTTCCTTTTCTTCACCTAACTGCCATATTCCTATCATTTCATAGTTGTAATGTACTTGTAAAGGTTTACCTATAAACCATGAATTGTTACGGATGTCGCCGCCTCCCAACAGTTCCGTGATTTTGTTCCAATTGCGGGCAAAAGTTACAGTTGTTTCCCAAGAGAACGATTTAGTCTTCAACGTATTTGCCTGGATATTCAGCTCAATACCTTTATTTTCGGTTTTACCGATATTTTGCCAAACCTTGGAGAAACCGGTGAAAAAAGGTAACGTACGTTCCATCAGCAAATCGCTTGTTTTGGTGATATAACCCTCAAGGTAGCCGGATACACGATTGTTCCACAAGCCGAAGTCTACTCCGAAGTTTGCCGTACGCGAAATTTCCCATCCCAAGTCTTTATTTGGTATCATAGAAGGACGATATGCGAAAAATTTGTTGCCGGCATCCTCTCCGAATAGATAGTCGTATTTGCTTAATCCGGCAATCGTTTGGTAAGGATCGATGGCAGAGTTTCCTACGGCTCCGTAGGAGGCTCTTAATTTCAGAGAATTAAGCCATTCTCTTTTTCCGAAGAACTTTTCTTCTGAGATACGCCAGGCAACGCCTCCCGATGGGAAAAAAGCCCATTGGTTCCCTGCCGCCAATCGGGAAGAACCATCGGTACGGATAGCGATGTTAGCATAGTATTTACCTTGATAATCCCAGCGTGCACGCGCAAGGAAGGACGCTAAGGTCCAATGTTGGTATGAACTTCCGATTTGTAGGTTTTCGGCAGCGGTTCCCAAGTTGTGGAATGATGTGGAGGCCACCGGCTGATTTTCCCCGCTCATTTCTCCTGTCTCTTTTGTATAACCCGTCGCTTCAAAGACTCCGTCCAATACAAGGTGATGCTCTCCGAAATCTTTGTCGTAAGAGAGAATATCGTTGAAGGTATATTCTACTTCATCCTGATATTTTTTACCGGCAAGCGGAACAGTTCCTTTTCGTTCGTATGAGTTTTCTCCGAAAAAATAACCGTTTTTACGATCGATGATGTTATAAGAAATATTGGCTCTGTTATTCAAATATTTTGAAAAACGGATATTGATATATCCGGTGAGGTATGCCGCATTTTTAATAAATTCATTTGTATAGTTGTCTTTGCCATAGTTGGCTAATACGTTATAGCCGGATGTGTTCTGCGGTGCCGGATAATAATTCAGGCTTCCATCCTCGTTGTAAGGTTTTGCGAGTGGAGTCATGTATTGTAGCTTTTCCTCGAACTTTGTCATACCCTGGCTATTATTTCGTTGTAAGCGGGCAGATAATCCGACTGACACGTACTTATTGATTTCATGGTCGAGATTCAATGTGATATTATATTTGTCTTTGAAATTTATTTTGGAATAACCCTCATCTTTGGTATAGTTTAATCCAAGATGTAATTTGGTTGTTTTATTTCCTGCACTGAGACCGATATAATGACTTTGTGTCTGGCCATTTCGGTACAACAAATCGATCCAGTCTGTAAAATCGCGGCTTTTTATGACTGCTAATTCGGCCGGTTCGAATACGTCTTCATCTGTAAAGGGCTGGTCCCATCCGTTTCTGTATCTATAACCGTCACGGCGGAACTGAATATACTCGTCTCCACTTTGCATTTTCACTAAATTAGGTACGCTGATACCTATATAACCGCTATATGAGATACGGGTTTGCTGCTCTTTCGCTTTCTTTGTCGAGATCAGAATTACCCCGTTTGCGCCTCTCGAACCGTATATGGCTGTGCTGGCTGCATCTTTTAATACTTCTATAGACTCTATATCGTTGGTATTAACAGCTTCCATACGTCCGGGAACTCCGTCTACGATAACCAGAGGATCATTACTTGCATTCAGTGAACGATTGCCACGGATACGGATAGAACCGGATTCATCGACTTTAGAGGAAGATGTGATGTTCATACCGGCTACTTTTCCTTGTAGGATATCAGTAATATCGGTTGAGGCAATCGCCGAAATCTTATCTCCTTTTACACTGGAGACAGCGCCTGTCAAATCGGATTTTTTCATTGTTCCGTATCCGATTACAACGATTTCGTCTAAGTTTTCGGAGTCTTCGACCAAGGTGATGTTAAATGTATTTTTTTTGCCGACTTTGATCTCTTGTGACAAATATCCTATGTAGGATACCGTAAGGATAGAGTTTTCCGGAACCTCTAATGTAAATCGACCTTCGTGGTCGGAAATATTACCGATAGTAGAACCTTTGACGACGACGTTTGCTCCTATTATGGGTTCTCCGTGTTCATCTTTAATGACGCCGGATATTTTTTTGTTTTGTTGAGGTAATCCGGCTCCTGCTGATTGGCTTAATATCTCTTTTTTAACAATAATGATATGATTCCCTTTTAGTTCAAAACCAAGATCTTGTCCTTTCAATATGGTTGATAAGACCGATTTGACCGTTTCGTTTTCTACATGAATAGATACTTTGCGATCGATGTCGACATCTTTCACATCAAACCAGAATGAATAGTTTGTCTGAGCTTTGATTTCAGAGAAAACTTCATTGATTGTCGTGTTATTTACTGTAATGGAGACTCGGGCTTCCTGTGAATATCCTGTAGCTGAGACAGAAAATATTCCAAACAAAAGTAACAGAATTGATATTTTCATGATATTCAAGGCCTTATTCTTGCATATAAGCGGGTATAATTTTCCTATATCCTGATATTTTTTATACATTTGTATCGGATTTAAAGTTAGTAATCAGAAATTTAAATCTATTCTCGGGATCGGAGAGTGTTGCAGCATTCTCCGGTTCTGTTTTTTTATTGTACTACTTCATAGGCAAATGATTATTTAAGATTAAACACAAATATGAATTAATAGACGTCTATGATATTCCCTTTTATCGTATATGTGAATTTTTCATTAGATGACATGACTTTAAATATCTGTTCGATTGTTTCGTTATTAACAAAGTCACCAATGAAACAACGTTTTTTGATGGACTCTTTGTGGATGTTTATTTTTACGTTGAAGGTCCTTTCCAGTATTTTAGTGATTTGCTCGAAACTTTCTCCGTTGAATATAAATTTGTTGTCAATCCATCCAATACAATTTTGGGAGCATCCGGTGTTATGGCAAATGCCGGTTTCTTTTGTTTGTGTATTGAAGTGGGCGATATCTTTAGGAATCAATTTCAACATATCCCCGTTATTTGTTTCCATTTCGACAGAACCTCTTAGCAAAGCGACTTTGATTTCTTCGTTATCTTTATAGGCTCTTATATTAAAGCAAGTACCCAATACTCTCACTTTTACTTCTCCTGCGTCGACAATAAAAGGACAGTTCTCATCTTTTGCTACTTCCAGATAGGCCTCGCCTGATAATTTGAGCAGGCGGTTTTTCTTTCCAAAATCGGAGTCATATTGGATCTTTGAACCTGCATTCAGCCATACTTTCGTCCCGTCTTGTAATGTCAGTCTTGTTTTTGAGCCATTGGGAACTACGATTTCTGACAATCGGAGGATATTCTGATCTGAAGAATGAATGTAATATTGATAAGTCAGATAGTTGAGAACAATGAATGAGATTAGGATGGCTGCATATGACAAAATGTTCTTTAAGCGAAACGATTTTCGCGTGTTGATCGTGCGCTCTGTCCGGATACGTTGTTTAAAGAGCAAAAAGGCACGATCTGAATCGTATTGTTCTCCTTCCTGGACAACCTCCATTGAATCCCAGAGCTGTTCCATATTTTTGAAATATCGGCTGTTCTCATCAGAAGCATGGATCCATTCCTGCAGGCACAAGTCGTAGTCTTCCGATATCGTCCCTGTCAGCCGGTCGATTATGAGATTTAACCAATGTTCTTTATCTTGATTCTGTGTGTTCATTTTTTCTGCTTATATAAGTAAGACAAGTCGGAAAAGATTTAGGGTAAATGAAAAACGGATTTATTTTCCGAAAGGGAAAAAAATAAGTAAAAACAAGGGTAAATAGTCTTTTAATTCTTCCCGTAATTGAGATAGAGCAGACTTGATGTGGTATTTGACTACATTGACGGAAACGTTGAGCTCTTGAGCAATTTCTTCGTATTTGAGGTTTTCGAAACGGCTCAGGCAGAATATGCGCTGGGTAAGTGCCGGTAAATTGTTTATGCAATTTTTTATTTTGACGTCGAGTTCTTTTTCTATCAGGCTGGACAGCGGATAGCCGTGTTGTTCTTCATAATGGATCTGTTCTTTTTCCAGCAGATCTCCAATATGCGAACGGACATCTTCCCTTTTGTCCAATTGGGCAAGATAATTCAGGCACCGGTTGCGGACAGCTTTAATTAGATAACTGCGTAACGAATGGTTAATGTCTATTTCTTTCCGGTTTTTCCATAGGGCAAAAATAACATCGCTTACAATCATCTCTGCGGTGAAAGTATCATCTACATATTCTTTAGCGATGATACAAAGTATTTTGTATTGCCGCTCGTATATGTATTTGTATGCTTTTTCGTGGCCTGCTTTAAGGCCTTCGATGATTTCTGTTTCCGGATTCATTACATTTTTTTACATTCCTGTCGTAAATAGACAATATTTTACTTTTTGACAGCCGGTAAAAGTATAGATGAAAAGAAGTGGGCTGTTGTCCACACTTCGTAAGGTATCGCCAGAAACCTATGCATACATAGACAAACAGCCCACTCTATAGTGGTTGCTTGCACCTTGTATGCTGTTAAAACTGGCGATTTCAACGAAGTAAGGCACTTCCAAATTTTCTCGAATAGTTCCTCTGAACATTGCAAATATAAGAATTTCTGGTATATTTACATGTGCCAAATGAATAACTTTGGGATAAATTGAGGGGCTTTTTTATCGGGAGTATTCCGTTATTCGTCGGGATTTGGCCGTTGCTGGCCGTTTTTCTATTGTATAAACGGTTGTGTGACGGTAGTTTTGCAACAAAATTAAAAATGTACGAGTATGAGAACAGATCATGAGGGGAATTTTGTCAGAGGTGGTTATCCCCGCCACAGTAAACTGAATACAATTGTGACGGCTGCTGTATTTATTATAGTAGGTTTGTTGTTCCTTGGACGGAATTTCGGGGTAATCGATTCTTATCTGTTCGATATCCTGGTTTCCTGGCAGATGCTGCTGATCGTGGTCGGTATTGTCAATTTGATTAAGCGGCATTTCCTGGGTGGAGTGATTACGATTGCAGTGGGAGCTTATTTCCTGTTGCCGGATATAACCGGAATAGAAGGTGAGTGGGCGGGAATGTTCTGGCCTGTCTTGCTTATTCTGGTGGGAATCATGATCCTCTTTAAACCGAGGCATCACTGTTTTAATGGTCATGGAGAGGGAAGATGGCCGGAGTATGCTAAGGAGGTATATAGCTCTGAAGACGGTTTTGTTGTGTCGGACAATACTTTCGGATCGGTCCGGCAGATTGTTTTGGACCCGGTGTTCAGAGGAGCGCGGATTAAAAACACATTTGGCGGGACTATCCTGGATTTGAGGCGTAGCAAGCTGGAGGCTCCACAGACATGCATAGATATCGATTGTACATTTGGGGGAGTCGAGATTTATTTGCCGGCGGACTGGAATTTGCAGACACAGATTGATGCGCTTATCGGAGGATGTGACGATAAACGATATAATACTTCTGTGGAGATAGATCTGGAGCATACTTTGATTGTGAGAGGAAAAGTTTCATTCGGAGGAATCGAATTTAAAAGTTGATCTATGCAGACGCATCCGTTTATAGAATCGGTCATAAATCGTATGGTGGGGATCGCCCTGACGATTCTGGTTTGGATGATTTATTCATGGCTCCTGTTCTGCTATGGGGAAGAGGGGTTTTGGATGGCTTGCCTGGATGGATGGGTCTCTGTCGGTTTATTGGCTGTCGCCGGATTTCTGTACGGGTATATCGACGGTGCTATTCATGCCTTGCAGATACAGATTGCCTTGGTTGTGTTGGTGCAGGCGATCAGTTTGGTAGGAGCCTTTGAACTGCAAGTACTTCTGGAATGGGGAAGTATCGGGGATTTTATGAATAGTATATCCCTTCGTTTGGTCTTTGGTGTATTATGCTGGATTATCTTACTGCAATGGTATCGGATGAACCGGATAAACGAGCCGGATTTAGAGGAGATGCCCGAGGATACCGGTTACAAGCTCCTGAAAGAACGTCTTTCTCTTTAAAAAGGAAAGGTCGAGATGTTAATTTTAGCATAATTTGATCCCATTGTATAAAGCTTTGCCCTTTGTAACATTTTTTACCGAAAAGTTCCTCCTGGCTTAACATATATTGTCTGTGAAAGGCTTGACAAACGGGCTTGACGCATGTATCTTTGCATCGTGGTTTTTTCATAATAGTATTAGATTTAAGGTTAACAAAGTTGGTTAGGGGTTGTCGTGAGACAGCCTTTAATTTTTTATAGAGGTTTCTTTTCCTCTTTTTTATCTTTCAGATGATGAGTCTTGTTATATTTATATACACTCTTCCTTTGTTTTAAAAAAGAACGTGTATCTTTATCTTCAAATAACTGGAATGTGATGGAATTACGAACAGCGAATGTGACGCGCTATATCATGCCTCTCCGCGAAGGCGGATCGTTGCCGGCATTGGCCGAAGCCGATGACGAATTTAAATATGTCGTGAAGTTCCGCGGGGCAGGCCACGGGACGAAAGCGCTGATAGCCGAACTGGTTGGCGGTGAAATAGCCCGTGCACTTGGTTTCCGGGTTCCCGAACTGGTCTTTTTGAATCTGGACGAGGCCTTCGGACGTACCGAGGGTGACGAGGAAATCCAGGATTTGTTGCAAGGTAGCCGGGGGTTGAACCTCGGACTGCATTTTCTGTCGGGAGCTCTTGCCTTCGATCCGGTAGTGACGAAGGTCGGGGCTGAGTTGGCGTCCCGCATCGTGTGGCTGGATGCATTCCTGACCAATGTGGACCGTACGTTCCGGAATACCAATATGCTGATGTGGCATAAAGAACTGTGGCTGATCGATCATGGCGCTTCCCTTTATTTCCATTATTCATGGGTGAACTGGCAAAAACATGCCGTAAGCCCTTTTGTGCAGGTCAAAGATCACGTGCTGTTGCCCGAGGCTTCCGGGTTGGAAGAGGCAAATGCCGATATGAAACGCTTGCTGACGGAAAAGAAGATTCGGGAGATCGTGGCTCTGATTCCCGACGACTGGTTGCATTGGAGCGAAAGTCCCGGTACGCCGCAAGAGATAAGAGAGATTTATATCCGGTTCTTATGTGAGAGACTGGCACATTCCGAAACATTTATAAAAGAAGCACAGGATGCAAGGAAAGCACTTATATGAATATGCCGTTATCCGTCTGGTTCCCAGAGTAGAGCGGGAGGAGTTCTTCAATGTGGGAATTATCCTGTTCTCGAAAAGAGCGAAGTATATCAAGGCGCTTTATAAGATAGACGAGAACAAGCTGGACCTGTTTTCTTCCGAGTTGGATCGTGAAACGTTGTTTGCCAATTTGCATGTTTTCGATAAGATCTGCTCCGGTGCGAAGGAGGGTGGTCCTATCGCCGCCTTGGACATCCCGGAACGGTTCCGCTGGCTGACAGCCGTGCGGAGTGCCTCTATCCAGACTTCGCGTCCGCATCCAGGCTTCTCCGACGACTTGGACCGAACGTTGGAGACATTGTTCAGAGAACTGGTTCTGTAGCGATTGCCTTGTCCGACGGCCATGCCCATGGAGTGATTGTCGCATGCTCATGGAATAACCGCCGCATGCCTATGGAACAAAAGAGTGACGGCGGGCGGGAAGTCATGGTTCTGCCGGAGGCGGGAGAAAGGGCGTGTCAAAAATTTGGACGTTCGGGCGTCCAAAAATTAGACGGTAGGCGGGAGATGTTTTTGAAATGTCGCTGAAAACCTGATTGTTACATTTCTGGCACGTCATTTGCTCCCTTTCTGCCATGATGAATGCGCAAATAACGATTAAACGAAGCTTATCTCTTTTCCTTCTCGTCTTCCTGGTCTCGCCGGGAAGTTTGCGGGCACAGTCCGGTTGGACGGTGGACGATTGCATGCGTTATGCTGTCGAACAGAACTACCGGATACGGAACAGTCGCTTAAATACGCGAATTGCAGAGGAAGACCTTACCGCCGCTTATGGCGATTTCCTGCCCTCGGTGAGTGTTAACGGTGCGTTGGGCAAACGTGTGGCGGGTACTGTGGATCTGAATGTGTCGCTTCCGGTGTTCGATGGGTTTACACGTGTCAACCGTTTACAGTTCCGCAAGCTGAACAGGCTGATCAGCGGCCTCGCGGAGAAGACCGAGGAGAATCGGGTCGCTTTTGAGGTGATGGAGGCTTTCTTCCGCCTCTGCTTCGACGAAAAGATGCATCAGCTTGCCGTCGAACAGCGGAAGTTGAGCGAGCGTTATCATGAGCAGATGCTCGAATATGTGGATCTGGGCATGCGTTCCCCTTCCGATTTGCAGGAAGTGAAGGCACGCTTGCAATCCGATGTTTACCAGGAGACGGTAAAGGCGAACGGTTGCCGCTTGTCGTTGCTTGCCTTGAAGGAATTATTGAATATGCGGGATACCGATACATTGGCCATCTTTCCAGATGAGGAGAGCGAACTACCCGTATTGCCTGCTCTCGAATCCAACGAGATCTGTGCCGCCTCCGAAACTTCCCTGCCGGAGTTCCGGGCGATGGAGTTGAGGGAAAGAGCTTCCCGCAAGTCCTTGGCGCTGGCATCCGGCGCTTTCTTTCCCTCTGTCAAGGCGGAGTTCAGCCTCTATTCCGGTTACTACGATACCGGAAGGGATGAGCAGGGCGGGGTCGTCCCGATAAAAGAGCAGTTGAAGAATAATATGAATAAATATATCGGTGTGAGTGTTTCGCTGCCTTTGTTCAGTGGACTTTCCCGCCTGACCGGTGTCAGGAAGGAGCGTTTCCGCCTGCGCCGGATACAAAATGAGAATGAGCAGCGACGTCTTGGTCTCTATAAAGAGATAGACGATGCTTGTCTGTCTCTTCGGGCAGCCATTGAGGAGCATAGGCTGGCGCTCGAACAGCTTCGTGCTTCTTCTATCATGTTGAAAGAAAGTGAGGAAAAATGGGAGGAGGGAATGATCTCCGTCTTCGAACTGATGGAAAAGCGGAACCTTTACATCATGGCAAAGGCGGAGTTAAGCCGTGTCCGGTTGCAGTATGCGTTGAAAAGGAGATTGGTGGAGTTTTACCGAACAGGGTCGTTTGTTGCGTTGGGCATGATCCGAAAGTAACGGGTATAAATATAATAATGAATAATGATGAATAATAACATGGACACCCGCATCAAGCGGAAGTCTCGGCTTCGGAAGAAACACATCTATGCCGTATCAGGAGGTGGCATCGTGCTGTTTTGTCTGTTTTGGTTTATCTTTCGTGACACATCCTCTTCCATGAAGGTGGAGAAAGAACGAATTACGATCGCCACCGTGCAGAAGGGAGAGTTTAACGATTATATCCGTGTCATCGGACAGGTATTGCCGGACCGTATCATCTATCTCGATGCTATCGAAGGAGGCCGTGTCGAAGAACGTCTGATCGAAGAAGGGGCGCAGGTTCGGGCGGGCGACGTGATCCTCCGTCTCAGTAACCCGCTCTTGAACATCGGTATCCTGCAGAGCGAAGCTGATCTGGCCTATCAGGAGAACGAACTGCGCAATACCCGTATCAGTATGGAGCAGGAGCATCTTCGGTTGAAACAGGAACGCATTGCCTTGAGTAAAGAACTGACGCAGAAGGAACGCCGTTTCCGGCAATACGACCGTCTGTATAAGAAGAATCTGTTGTCCCGCGAAGACTATTTGCAGGCGCAGGAAGATTATGAAGCCGCCCTCGGACAATTGACTGTCGTGGACGAACGGATCAAACAGGACGACTTGTTTCGCAGTAGCCAATTGCAGAGCCTCGACGAGAACATCCGGAATATGAAGAAGAGCCTCGCTCTGGTTCGTGAACGACTGGAAAACTTGAAAGTGAAAGCTCCCGTCGACGGACAGTTAGGAAATTTGGAAGCTCAGATCGGCCAGTCCATCGCACAGGGCGAACGTATCGGCCAGGTGATCACGCCCGAACTGAAGGTGGAAGCTAAGATCGACGAACACTATGTGGAACGTGTCATGCCCGGTCTTCCTGCGAGCTTCGAACGCGAAGGAAAGAAATACGATATGGAGGTGGCAAAAGTCTATCCCGAAGTGCGGGAAGGGCAGTTTCGTACCGACCTGCGTTTTGTCTCCGGCCGGCCGGAAAATATCCGTGCCGGGCAAACCTACCACCTGAACCTGCAATTGGGCGATCCCGTGCAGACGGTGATCGTCCCACGCGGGAGCTTTTATCAGGCAAGCGGCGGCGAGTATATGTATGTGGTGGATGAGGAAGGAAAGACGGCTCGCCGCCGCCCTGTCCGTATCGGCCGGCAGAACCCGCAGTATTACGAGGTCGTGGATGGACTGCAACCGGAGGAGAAGGTGATTGTTTCCGGATACGACCTGTTTGGTGATAACGAGAAACTGATACTAAAATAATATATTTGCTTTATGATTAAAACAGAGAATCTGTCTATGGTCTTCACAACGGAAGAGGTGCAGACGAAAGCATTGGACGAAGTGAATCTTGAAATCAAACAAGGTGAGTTTGTCGCCATCATGGGACCTTCGGGCTGTGGCAAGTCGACCTTGCTGAATATCTTGGGAACGCTCGATTCGCCGACTTCCGGCAAATACTTCTTTAACGGCAAGGAGGTGGACAAGATGGGAGAGAGCCGGTTGACGGCTTTCCGCAAAGGGAATATCGGTTTCGTCTTCCAGAGCTTCAACCTGATAGACGAGTTGACGGTGTTCGAGAACGTGGAATTGCCGTTGGTCTATCTCGGCGACCGGAAGTCTGAACGCAGACGGAAGGTGATGGAAGTTCTCGACCGGATGAATATCGCCCATCGTGCCGGACATTTCCCGCAGCAGCTATCCGGAGGACAACAGCAACGTGTGGCGATCGCGCGTGCCGTGGTGACGGATTGCCCTTTGATTCTTGCCGATGAACCGACAGGAAACCTGGATTCGACGAACGGGGCGGAGGTGATGGAATTGCTTCGCGAACTGAACAGGCAGGGGACGACAATCGTCATGGTCACCCACTCGGAGCGGGATGCCGGCTTCGCACACCGGATTATCCATCTTTTGGACGGCCGGATCGTTTCCTGAATATTCATCTTTGAAAATCTTCATCATAATGATAATAACAAACTATTGGAACAGTGCGTGGCGTAGCCTTACCAAAAGGAAAGGTTTCAGCGCCATCAATATAGTCGGTCTGGCAATCGGCATGGCGGCCGCCCTGTTGATCCTGACCTATGTGGCTTTCGAGTACAGCTACGACGACATGCACAGCCGGCAGGACCGGCTCTTCAGGGTTGAAGCCCGCTTCTATGAGAACGGGGAGCTGACGGACGATTGGGCCAGTTCGTCTGCCGGCTATGCTACGGCTATGAAGCAGAACATGAGTGCTGTCGAGGATTATACACGCGTCGGAAGCCAGTATTATCCGGAGCAGGTCGTGAAATACAACGAACTGTTGTACCGCGAGACCGGTATCGGCTATGCGGAGGCCAACTTTTTCGACTTCTTTGACTTCAAACTCTTGAAAGGAAATAAGGAGAGTTGTCTGGACGGACCGAACAAGGTGGTTATCACCGAACGTATCGCCCGGAAATATTTCAAAGGAGAGAATCCGATCGGGAAAATACTGATCTTCCGGAGCAATATAGGGGAAGAAGCTTGCGAAGTGACGGGTATCATGGAGGATATGCCGGTCAATACGCATGTCCGCTATCATCTCCTGATCTCTTACAATACGCTGCCGAAGTGGATGGATGAATATTGGTATCGCCACGAAGTCTATTCGTATGTCCTGCTGAAGTCGGCAAACCTGAAAACGCAGGTGGAAGAGGATTTCCCGGCAATGGCGGAGAAGTATAAGACGGAAGAGGCATTGAAGAATAAAACTTGGGCGATCCAGTTGACGAACCTTCGCGATATCCACCTGAATCCGCAGAAAGCGTACGAACCGGAGGTGAAGGGGAATCGTTCTTCCATCTGGGTGTTGATCTGTACGGCGCTTGCCATCCTTTGCATTGCCTGGATCAACTATATCAATATGACGGTGGCCCGTTCGATGGAACGTGCCAAAGAGATCGGTATACGCCGGGCTTCGGGGGCAAGCCGGAAGCAGGTTATTTCACAGTTCCTTTTCGAATCGTTGGTGACGAACAGCCTCGCTTTTATCCTGGCTATCGGGCTGATGGAGGCGTTGATGCCTTCCTTCAACAACCTGACGGGACGGGATCTGAGTTTCTCCGTCTGGTTTACGACTTCGCTGGGGGGATATCTGTTGCTGATCTTTGCGATCGGTGTGTTTCTGTCCGGCTTTTATCCGGCGACGGTCTTGTCCGGTATCAAGCCGATCCGGATGCTGAAAGGGAAGTTTACCCATACGCGCGGGGCGACGACCACCCGTAAGGTGCTGGTGGTGTTGCAATACACGGCTTCCTTGGTGCTGCTTTGCGGGACGTTGATCGTGTACGCTCAACTTCGATATATGCGGAATGCTTCTTTGGGAGTACGGGTGGATCAGACGTTGGTGCTTAAGTTCCCGGCACAGTGCGAGGAATTGGCGATGAAGTTGGAGGCTTTTAAGAAAGAGGTGGCGTTATTGCCCTCTGTCGGGGCGGTGACGGTTTCCGGTGCAGTTCCCGGAACGGAAGTGACCGACTTCCTGTCTATCGTACGCGAAAGTGATGTGACGAAGCAGACGCGCCTGTTGGAGATGTTGAACTGCGACGAGTATTTTCTGGATGCCTACGATCTGAAGTTTGTTGCCGGCCGCGGTTTCTCCGAAGATTACGGGGGAGATGTTTATAAGATCGTCCTGAACGAATCGGCTGTCCGTACGTTAGGATTCGAATCGTCCGATATCGCTTTGGGGCAACGCTTGTCTGTCGAAACTGTCGACCAGCCGATGCAGATTATCGGGGTCGTGAAGGATTACCATCAACAATCGCTTAACAAAGATTTTACGCCGATCTTGTTTGCCCTGCATGAGAAGTTGAGTTGGATGAAGCAACGTTATATCTCTGTCGTTATGGAGAACGGTAACCCGCGTGATCTCGTGAAACAGGTCGAAGGGGTGTGGGAACGTTATTTCCCCGATTCCAGCTATGATTATTTCTTTCTCGACCAGTTCTTCGACCAGCAATACCGGCAGGATGAAGTGTTCGGGCTGATGGTGGCGCTCTTCGCGATACTGGCGATCTTTATTTCTTGTATGGGATTGGGGGTCTTAGTCATGTTCTCTTGTTCGACCCGTATCCGGGAGATGGGAATCCGGAAGGTTCTGGGAGCTTCCCGGATGCAACTTTTCTATGAGTTGGGACACGAGTTCTTCCTGTTGATCGCCATAGCTGTTGTCATCGCCCTTCCGCTTTCGGGTTGGATCATGGGGGATTGGCTGAACCATTATTCGTTCCGTACGGACTGGAAAGCGTGGTTCTTCCTCGTTCCGGTCGTTTTATTGTGTGTGATCTCCTTGCTGACCATCGGTTGGCAAACCGTCAAAACTATCTTTAGCAAACCGGCTCGCTCTTTGCGTTACGAATAAAGTAAAAATGTACGCTATTGCTGCCAGATTAGCCAATAGCGTACACTTTTATTCTATCGGGGCAAAAGGAAGTTCCGTGTCTTTCCTATAGCCTGTTCCGTTGAAGGTGGCGATCAGCTCGCCCGTTTCGTTGGTGATGCGTACTTCACAGTTGGCGAGCCGCTTGTGGCTGAACGCTTCACGAGCTTCGGCATAAAGAAACCCTTTGCTTTCGGCTTTGAAGAAGTGGATACTGGATGTGATGGAGAGCGTCAGGCGTGCATGGCTATTTGTTGCGGCAGCGAAGGCCAGGTCGGCCAACGTGAAGATGGCTCCTCCCTGGCATACGCCGCCGCCGTTCAGGTGTTCCGGTTTGATTTCCATGCGGGCCTTTGCATACCCGTTGCCGGTTTCCAATAGTTCGACACCGGCCAATAGGGCAAACTTATCGCCTTGAAGAAATTCGTGTATTGTCATAAACCAGTCTTACTTGCTTAATTTCCATTCGGCTCCGTCTTTCGTATCTTTGATCTCGAAGCCGATAGCTGTCAGTTCATTACGAATCTTATCCGATGTCGCCCAGTCTTTATTGGCTTTTGCCTGCTGGCGAATGGTCAGCAACAGATCCATGGCCTTGCCGAACGCTTCGTTGCTGTTGCTTCCGGCTGAAGCAGCTTCATCTTTCATTCCGAGAATATCGAAGATGAACGTATGGAATACATCCTGTAACTCTTTCAGGTCTTCGACCGAAATCGTAGCCTTGCCGTCTTTTACGGAGTTGATGGCGCGGGTTGCATCGAACAGGTGGGCGATCACGATCGGCGAGTTCAGGTCGTCGTTCATCGCATCGTAGCATTTGCGGCGCAAATCCTTTACATCCACGGTTGAAACATCGGCTGCCTTCAACTTCATTAGATGGTTGTAGGCGTCCATCAGACGTTCCAATCCCTTTTCGGCTGCTTGCAGGGCTTCGTTGCTGAAATCCACCGTACTGCGATAATGGGCCTGGAGGATGAAGAAACGGATGGTCATAGGCGAATAGGCCTGGCTCAACACTTTATTGTCTCCGCTAAAGAACTCGTCCAGCGTGATGAAGTTACCCAAGGACTTTCCCATCTTCTGTCCGTTGATGGTGATCATATTGTTGTGCATCCAGTAATGGACCATATCTTCGCCTTGTGAAGCGACTGCCTGTGCAATCTCGCATTCGTGGTGCGGGAAGATCAGATCCATGCCACCGCCGTGGATATCGAAATGTTCGCCCAAGTATTTTTTGCCCATCGCCGTGCACTCGCAATGCCAGCCGGGGAACCCGTCGCTCCACGGAGAAGGCCAGCGCATGATATGTTCCGGTTGCGCACATTTCCAAAGGGCAAAGTCGATCGGATTATGCTTCTCGTCCTGTCCGTCCAACGCGCGGGTCGTATTCAACATATCGTCGATGTTACGTCCGGAAAGAACGCCGTAGTTATGATCCTTGTTGTATTTCTCCACGTCGAAATAAACGGAACCTTCGCTTTCATACGCATAACCGTTATCCAGGATCTTCTTGACCAGTTCGATCTGCTCGATGATATGGCCGGACGCATGCGGTTCGATGCTGGGAGGCAGTACGTTGAGTGCTTCCATTGCATGGTGGTAACGGTTCAGGTAATACTGCACGACTTCCATCGGTTCGAGTTGTTCGAGACGGGCTTTCTTGGCAATCTTGTCTTCGCCGTCGTCCGCGTCATGTTCCAGATGGCCGACATCCGTTATGTTGCGTACATAGCGTACTTTGTATCCTATATGAGTCAGATAACGGAACAGCAGGTCGAATGTGATCGCCGGACGTGCATGCCCCAGATGGGCATCGCCATAAACGGTGGGACCGCAGACATACATACCCACATGCGGTTCGTGCAGCGGGATGAACTGTTCCTTTTTTCTTGTGAGTGTGTTGTAAATGCTTAATGGATGTTCCATATCTATTTGTATTTAAGAGGGGCAAATATAGGAATAATCTCTGCCTTCGCCAACCTGTTTAAAATGTATTTCATTAATTAACCTGTAATGGAGGCGGAGTTGCAGGCGATCGTGAACCGGAATGTACTTCCCTTTCCTATTTCCGACTCCACCGAGATCTGTCCGCCCAGTTTATGCACGATCAGCTGGCAAATGGAAAGCCCCAGACCGGTACCGGGTACGAAACTGTCGAATTTGGTGAAGCGTTCGAATACCTGTTCGAGGTTCTCCTTCTCGATCCCTTTTCCCGTATCGGTTACATAGAACGACAGCTCTCCTTCGGTTACCCGGTATCCCATCGTGATGGAACCTTTGGAAGTAAACTTGGCTGCGTTGCTTAGCAAATTGGATAAGACCTGCGTCAGCCGGTTCTTTTCGGAACGGATTATGCAGGTAGGATAGGGGATGTCGCAAATAAGTTCGACTCCCTTTTCCAGTCGTGGCGTGTACACTTGCCGGAGATCGGTCAGGATCTCCGAAACGTTGAAATCAGTGATAATGAATTCTATCTTTCCGGCTTCTATCTTGGATAAGTCGAGGATGTCGTTGATGATCTGAAGCAACAGGTTGTTATTGTTTTCGATAATGCGGACAAACTCGGCTTGCTCTTCCTTGTCTTCCGTTTGCGCCAGAAGTTGTGAGAAGCCGACGATAGCGTTGAGCGGCGTCCGTATCTCATGGCTCATATTGGCAAGGAAAGCGCTTTTCATCCGGTTGGACTCTTCCGCCTTTTCCAAAGGAGTCAGGTCTATCTGCAATCCGGTCAGCTTCGTAACGAACCCATCCGCATTCTTTTCGAGCGGGACAGCGAAAGAGTTCACCCATCTGTATTCGGTTTCTCCTTCCAGCATGACGCGAAGGTGAAGGGAGTGGGAACCGTCTTTCCCTTCCGTGCGTAAATCCTCTTCATTCTTTAAGATGAGCCGGTCTTCCGGATGGAGGGAGAAGTTGTACGGTTTACGGATAAACAGGTCCGGTTGTGTCGAATCGACGAAAAGACGGGTGAATTTCCGGGTTGCGACATCATAATCCCATTGGATGATGTTGGCGGAACGGATCGCCAGTTCGGAACGCTGGATATACTTGCGAAGGGCCATTTCGCGTTTGGCTTGTGCGGTGATGTCCTTTTGCGTCCCGATCAGACGCCTGACTTTTCCGTTCTCGTCCTTGACTCCCATCGCGTAGATTTCATACCACCGGATGTTACCATCCGGTGTGACAAGCCGGAATATCTCGGCTTTCCTGTCGCATTTTCCTTCTACGATGTCCCAGACGAGGCGGCGATGCTTTTCCTGGTCTTCCGGCACGAGCTGCTTGGTTACATCTTGTAATTTCATTCCTGGCTGGGGAACCGTGCTTGTGTCTGCCAGGTCGAAACCGTCTTCTTCCGGCAGGTATGACCATACCGATAGTTCGCCTGCCTGAAGTGCAAGCGTGAGCTTGTTTTTCAGATCGATCGTTTCCTGCTGGGCTTTCAGCCGTTCGTCGATCTCTCTTTGATGCTTATTGTTCTTTTTGCATAGTAGAAAAATAAGTATGGAGAGAAGAATAACGGCTAATGCCGATAATACCAGAATTAAAATTTGTAGCATTACTTTATTTATATGTACCTATCAAAGTATCCGACAATGGGCAAATTTACAAATAAATGGTATATTTGCCCGTATAATTGAAAATATAATCAACGAAAGATTAAGCCATGAAATTAAACTCTGTTTTGACATTCTTGTTTATCGCCCTGTTTACGGCTTGTAAAGGCGGCGCGTATGATCTGTCCACGTATGGACTGAAACCTGATACCGGCGAAAACGCTTCTCCATTGATCGCGAAAGCCCTTCAGCAAATAGCGGCGGAATCGGACTCCGACACGGTCCGGATCTTCCTGCCGAAAGGCCGCTATGATTTTTACCCTTCGGGTTCTTCGGAGCGTGAATATTTCATCTCCAACCATGATCAGGATAATCCGAAGCAGGTGGGGCTGGCTTTCGAGAATATGAAGAACGTGGTTTTTGACGGACAAGGCTCCGAACTGGTTTTCCACGGACGGATGCTTCCGGTCTCTTTGGTAGGTTCGGACAATTGCACGTTGAAGAATTTCAGTATCGACTTTGCGAATCCGCATATCAGCCAGGTGAAAGTGTTGGAGAACGACACGGTCGGCGGTATGATCACCTACGAGGTCGCTCCCTGGGTGGAATATGAAATACGCGACAGCAACTTTGTCGCCAAAGGGGAAGGTTGGGAACATGTCCCTGCTTGGGGTATCGCTTTTGAAGGAGATACGAAGCGATTGGTCTATACGACCAGTGATATCAGTGTGGGCAGCAAGCAGGTCGCCGAGATCGCTCCGCGTAAGATTCTCGCTCCCTGGAAGAACAAAAAGCTGATACCGGGTACGGTTGTCGTTTTCCGTGGATACGGTCGTCCGACTCCGGGCGTTTTCATGTATCATGATACGAATACGACACTCGAAAATATACAGGTGCATTATGCGGAAGGAATGGGCTTGTTGGCACAGATGAGCGAGAATATCACGCTGGATAAATTCTCGGTCTGCCTGCGTGGCAAGGATGATCCGCGTTATTTCACGACACAAGCCGATGCGACTCATTTTTCAGGCTGCAAGGGACTGATCCGTTCGGTCGGCGGTCTGTACGAAGGCATGATGGATGATGCCATCAATGTGCATGGAACCTATCTGAAAGTGCAAAAGCGGATAGACGACAAGACGTTGGTCGGCGAATACATGCACGGGCAGTCCTACGGTTTCGAATGGGGCCGTCCGGGTGATGCCGTCCAGTTTATCGATTCCAAAACGATGGAAATTTTAGGGGAACAGAACGAGGTAACCGCTATTGAAGCTGTCGATAAACCTGACGATCATGGTGCGAAACAGTTCCGCATCACGTTCGAGAAGCCTGTCGATCCCGCTATCAGTGAAATCGGCACTTACGGCATCGAGAATCTGGAATGGACGCCGGAGGTTTATTTTGCCGACAATGTGATCCGTAATAACCGTGCCCGCGGTTCCCTGTTCAGCACTCCGAAGAAGACTGTAGTCGAGAATAACGTTTTCGATCACACTTCCGGTACGGCAATCCTGCTGTGCGGTGACTGTAACGGATGGTTCGAGACGGGGGCTTGTCACGATGTGGTGATCCGGAATAACAAGTTTATCAATGCGTTGACGAATCAGTTCCAGTTTACGAATGCCGTTATTTCCATCTATCCGGAGATACCGGATTTGAAAGATCAGAAGAAATATTTCCATAGCGGGATCGTGATCGAGGACAACGAGTTCGACACCTTTGACATGCCGATCCTGTATGCCAAATCGGTGGACGGCCTTGTTTTCCGCAATAATGTGATCAGGCAGAATCATGATTATCCGGCTTTCCATTGGAACAACCATCGTTTCTTTTTCCAGCGTGTTATTAATAGGGAGATCAAGGATAATCGATTTGAGGGAGGGTTTGACGAAGCTAAGGATATAATTACTGAGAACTAACCGTCTCAGTAATTATATTTAATGATCCGTCCAATCCCCGTTCTCCTTTATCAGCTGGACCAACCGTTCTACGGCTTCTTCTTCGGGAATGTTTTTCAGGACACATTCTTTGCCTTTGTACAAGCTGATCCGGTTTTTTCCGGCGCCGACATAGCCGTAATCGGCATCCGCCATTTCGCCGGGGCCGTTCACGATACACCCCATGATGCCGATCTTCAAGCCTTTCAGGTGTGAAGTGGCCTCCTTGATACGGGCGATTGTCGTTTGCAAGTCATATAAGGTACGTCCGCAGCTTGGGCAGGAGATATATTCTGTCTTGCTGATACGGGTACGGGTCGCCTGCAGGATGCCGAACATGCAACTGTCCGTTACCATCGTTTCGCAGCCTTCGTTGTGAAGCATGACCCCGTCGCCGAAACCATCTAACAGCAAAGTCCCGAAGTCGGCGGCCGATTTCAATTGCAACGCTTCGATATCCGTCTCCCGATAGTCGCGGTGCAGGACGACCGGCACATCGCAACCGGCTGTCAGCAGGCGATGCATGGCTGCCCGCTCGGCGGCGATACCATTACGGTGATGCGTGCTCAGGATCACGATTACGGAGGTATCCTTTTTCAGAACCTCGATTACGCGGTCGGTCAGATCCCGGTAGGTGAGGCGGATAAATTTCAAAGGGACGGAATAATCTTTCAGTTCTTCTATTTCCGATGCGATAAAGAAAGGATAGGCATTCGGACGTTCTTTCCAGAAGTGGGCGTCTACCAAAAGACGGAAGTTGTCCGGCAGGTTATCCGGATCTTCCTTACCTATATATATATAGTCCGGCTGTGACGCATGATCAAACTCGAAATCACCGTTGCTGCGGTCGGAAATGACGATCGGTGGGAAGTTTCCCCCGATCCCTTCCGTCACCCGGCTGCTGCGGCGTTCGACAGCAACCGGATCATATCCCGGAGCAGGTGCGGCCTTTACCGGTTCGTGCCCTTCGCGTTCGAGTATGTAGTCGACCAGCTTGCGGGCAACCGGGATTTCTGCCTCCGGATCTTCGCTCAAAGAGACGCGTATCGTGTCGCCGATGCCATCGGACAGCAAGGCGCCGATGCCGACGGCACTCTTGATGCGGCCGTCTTCGCCGTCGCCGGCTTCCGTCACACCGAGATGCAACGGGTAGTGCATATCTTCAGCATCCATCGTCCTGACCAGCAGGCGGACGGTTTTCACCATGACAACCGTGTTCGAGGCTTTAATGGAAATCACGACATCGGGAAAGTCTTCATCCCGGCATATACGCAGAAATTCCATGCACGAGGCAACCATGCCTTCGGGAGTGTCGCCGTACCGGCTCATAATTCGGTCGGACAGCGAACCGTGGTTCACGCCAATACGGATGGCGGTTCCGTGTGCTTTGCAGATGTTAAGGAATGGTATGAAACGGTCGCGTATCTTCTGTAACTCTGCGGCGTATTCCTCGTCGGTATATTCCAGCAGGTCGAATGTCTTCACCTTATCCACGTAGTTTCCGGGGTTGATGCGCACTTTTTCCACCTCTTCGGCAGCAGCATCGGCCGCACGCGGGTTGAAATGGATGTCGGCGACTAACGGAGTCGTATATCCGGCCTCGTTGAGTTGTTTGCGGATTACGCCTAAATTACGGGCTTCACGTTCTCCCTGGGCGGTGAAACGTACATATTCGGCACCGGCTTCGATCATCCGGATCGCTTGGCAGACGGCCGCATCGGTATCCATTGTGGAGACGTTTGCCATCGACTGGATGCGAATCGGATTATCGCCTCCTAACGGAGTATTCCCTATGTTGGCAACAGACGATTTGCGGCGGCGATAGTTAAAAAAATCTTCCATCTTTATAATTGAAAATGGAAAATTGAAAATTAAAAATCAAAAAACAGGCAGAGACAGCATCTTCCCATTTTCAATTTTCAATTTTCAATTTTCAATTGGTCAGTTTGTTTTGTATTTGAAAGAAACCTTAGCCAGTTCTTCGTTTGCTTTTACGATTTTCTTTTTAAGATCTTCCTTATAGGCTGCAAGCTTATCTTGAAGCTGTTCGTCTCCGACGGCAAGCATTTGGACTGCCAGGATACCGGCGTTCAAAGCACCGTTGATGCCGACAGTGGCAACCGGGATTCCCGGAGGCATCTGTACGATGGCCAGCAAAGCATCCATGCCGTCGAGCGTCGAATTGATAGGCACACCGATCACGGGGACTGTCGTCATCGAAGCGATCACACCGCACAGGTGGGCAGCCATACCGGCAGCCGCAATAATCACTTTGATACCGCGGCCTTTGGCTCCTTTGGCGAATGCTTCCACCTCGGCAGGCGTACGATGGGCGGACAGGGCGTGCATTTCGAACGGGATCTCCATCTCGTCGAGCAGCTTGGCCGCTTTTTCCATTACGGGCAGATCCGAAGTACTGCCCATGATAATACTTACTACAGGTGTCATTTCGCAATCATTTGTTCGTATTCGGCAGCAGACATCAGTTCATCCAGTTCGGAAGGATCTGAGATGGAGATCTTGATCAACCATCCGTTGCCATAAACATCTTCATTCACCAGTTCAGGTTTGTCATCCAGCTCGGCATTCGCTTCGATCACCTCACCGCTTACCGGCATGAACAGGTCTGAAACGGTCTTGACTGCTTCGATTGTACCGAAAACTTCTTCTTTGGCAACGACTTCGCCTTCTGTCGTGATGTCGACGAAAACGATTTCACCCAGTTCGCCCTGAGCGTAATCAGTAATACCAACGTAGGCTACATTGCCTTCTACACGGATCCATTCATGATCCTTTGTGTACTTTAAATCTGCAGGAAAATTCATAATTTTAGTGTTTTTATTAGATGAATAAATAGATATAACTCAAGAATGAGGCTACAAAGGTACATATAAATCCGAGACAAAACCCGGCATATACCTGCATAGGAGTATGCCTTTTCAGAAAGATGCGCGAAGTACCGACCAGTCCCGCTATTATGATCACGATGATAAAGGCCCAGTAAGGGTTTATCAGGTGGATACGAGCCACGCCCATAATACCGCCCAACAACCCGCCTATCCCGATCGCATGGGCGCTGATCTTCCAGAAAAAGTTGACGAGCAGCGCTAAGATTAATGCCACACAAGCACCTAACAATAAGGAAATAAACCAGAACGGCAACATCATCTTATACATATAAAAAGCGCAGACCATGATCGACGTGATAAAGATCAGATAGGGAACCACGCGCTCATGCCGGTCCGACAACTCCATATCGACCGCCGCCCCGTTTTTTACCATCATAAAGATGAAAACACCGGGGATAACCGCCGTGGACAGGAATGCTCCGCCCGCGAGCAACAACTTCATTGCCGGCGGATAGATTGCCAGATACGTGAAGGTGAGAGCCAGCACGACTCCATACGTCACCATCAGCAACGGATGGAACATACCGGATATGATATTTGAAAATAACCTCATGACGCTTCAAATTTATATTTCTTTTCTGAGCCGTGCAACCGGAATGCCCAATTGTTCGCGGTATTTGGCTACCGTACGGCGGGCGATGATATAGCCTTTCTCTTTCAGGATGGAGGCCAGCTCCTCGTCGGTAAGCGGTTTACGCTTGTCCTCGCCGTCGATATGCTCTTTCATTATCTTCTTCACCTCGCGGGTGGAAATTTCTTCGCCGCTGTCGGTCTGCATCGATTCGGAGAAGAAATATTTGAGCGGATAGATACCGAAATTCGTCTGCACGTACTTGCTGTTGCTCACACGCGAGATCGTCGAGATGTCGTATCCGGCCTGTTCCGCCACATCTTTGAGGATCATAGGCCGCAGGGTCGCTTCATCGCCGGTGAGGAAGAAATCGCGCTGCAAGAGGATGATCGTTTCCATCGTGCGCTGCAAAGTCTCCTGACGCTGCTTGATGGCATCGATGAACCACTGGGCGGAATCGAGTTTCTGCTTCACAAACTGGACGGCTTCCTTCATCTGGGCTGTCTGGTTCGCCTTGTTGCCGGCATAATCCTGAAACATCTCCGCATATTCGCGGTTGATGCGCATATCGGGAATTCCCCGGTTGTTCATGCTCAGGATCAGTTCGCCGCCTACCGCTTCCACTACAAAATCAGGAATGATCTGGCTCAAAGCTGTCTCCATAGAACCGCCCCAACTGGCGCAAGGTTTAGGATCGAGGGTCGTTATTTCACGGATGGCCTTTTTCAGCGCAGTTTCGTCGATATCCAGCCCTCTCATGATCTTGTCGTAATGCTTGCGGGTGAACTCTTCGAAAAAGTCGGTCAACATCCGGGTTGCCAACTCCGTCTCAGGTGTTTTTTCCCGGCGGGCCAACTGGAGCAGAAGGCATTCCTGAAGATTACGGGCTCCGACTCCTGCCGGATCAAAGTCTTGTATGATGGTAAGAACTGCCTCTATTTCTTTTTCCGTCACCTCCTGTCCCGCTTGAAACACCAGGTCATCGGCTATGGCGGACAGGTCACGGCGCAGATAACCGTCATCATCTATATTTCCGATGATATATTCGGCGATCTTCACCAACTTCTCCGGCAAATCCCGCAGTCCGAGCTGTTGGAGCAGATATTCGTTCAAGGATTCGCTGACCGAGAAGGGGACATCCTCTTTCTTCTCCGCCCGCTCGCTCAGCTCACGAAGTTTGTAATCGGGTATGTCGTCCTCGCTCATATAGTCACCGAGTGAAAGGTCGGTGTCTGTCTCGTTTCCTCCCTCCATCTCGTTAGATGCCAACTCCTCACCACCTTCGTCAGTACGGTCAAAGTCATCCGCAATTTCCTTTCCTTCTTCCAAAGCGGGATTGTCTTCCAGTTCATGCTTCACGCGTTCTTCCAGCTCTATGGCGGGGAGTTCCAGAAGCCGGATCAACTGAATCTGCTGCGGAGAGAGTTTTTGCTGTAACTTTTGTTGTAACTGTTGCTTCAACATAATCGAATTCAATAATGAAAGGACAATCAACCCGACCGTCCAATGTTAGAACATGCAAATATAACTTTTTACACCGAATGACCTCGACATACAAGATATAATAGTTCTAAAAGGAAGCATCGAACCGCTATGGTATGGTTCAATACGGCATATATGGAATACACCTGTTTGTTAAAACCGATAAGGGATGTTGTGGGAACAAGCCTCCGTCTTGATGCCTTACGCCCGGGATCCCGAATATTATTATTTCCAAAAACAACTCAAAATCAAAACTATTTTCTATTTTTGCGATCAGATAAAGAATCTGATATGACTCTTAAAACATCGCCATACGATCGGTTGCCCCGGGAAGAATTAATACGATTACTGGAAGCCAGAGATAATGAATCTGACAATGCCGAGGTTTGTATATCCTCGGAAACGCCAACTATCAAACGTATTATTTCTGAAGTCCTGGTGATCCTTTTCAACGAAGAGAACAAGCCTATCGAAAAAGCAATGAACTTGTTACTGGACTATTTCGTTGCCGATTGGGGCTACGTTGCCATCTTTGAGGAAGACGGGCTGACGGCCAATTTTACCTGTGAAGTGTTGAGTGAGTGGACAAAAATCCCTAAAGATGACCGGAATAAGTTGACGTACGACACGATCCCGTGGATTATCGACACCGTCAAAGCCGGACACGATATCGTGCTGGGAGATATTGCCGGCCTGCCCGCCGAAGCGGATATCGACAAAATCCTGTTGACCGAACAGCAACTGAAGTCCATGCTGATCATCCCGCTTACCTTCCATAATAAAGTACAAGGCTTCATCGGTTTCGATTCGATCCGGACGAGCCGTTTCTGGACAGCTTCGGAAGTGGAGGACATGCACATCATTGCCGGTATTTTCTCCATCATAATCGAGCGTTGGCAAACCAATAACAACCTGGAAGAGTCGAGAAAACGCATCTCCAAGCTGAGCACAAAGTTTCAGCAGTTTTTCAATAATCTGCCGATCGGGGTGGAGCTATACGATGCGGAAGGGAGCCTGATCGATATAAACGACGCCGACACTAAAATCTTCGGCAGCTCCCGTGAACAGTTGTTAGGAGTCAACCTGTTCGAGAATCCGGCCGTCCCTGAGAAAATCCTTAATCAGATCAAGAGAAAGAAG
Organism: Parabacteroides sp.; assembly: GCF_977054455.1. Lineage (NCBI taxonomy): Bacteria > Pseudomonadati > Bacteroidota > Bacteroidia > Bacteroidales > Tannerellaceae > Parabacteroides > Parabacteroides sp. The sequence goes on from NZ_CDRTCT010000010.1 coordinate 66,890, forward strand.
GCATTCAGTTTCCCGCTTGCATACGATTTCAATTGCATCCGGGATTCCCGCTACTATCGTTCCGATATTTCCGACCAGACCAAATACCTGATGGTGAAAGGAATCGGGTTGAACGACCGGGAGTTCGGACATATCGGCTATTTACTGATCATCTCCGACGAGACGGAAAATCAGGCCAAAGAGGAGCAGACGCAAAACAACCTGGCGATCCTCAAGGCCGTTCTCTTGTCCGGCCATTCCCTTATTGTCGAATATGATATCGAAAAGAAGGAATTGTTTGTCAATCCGCTTCTGAACGAAACACCGGAAGATAACAAGCTTTTCAACTACTTGAGAAATAATAAGTATATGACGCTCGAAGGCGTACAGCGGATTGTCCGTTCGGCCGATAATGTCAACCAGCTTTTCCAGGTGATAGAAGGGAAGCAGGATCATTGCAGCTTCGAATGCCGTACCGCCATCGAAAACGAAACGATCTGGATCCGTATCAACGCGCAGGCTTATAAGACGAAAGGAAGCAAGCGGCAGAACAAAATGATCTGCCATGTCACCAACATCACCGAAGAAAAGCTGTTGGAAGAGAAACTGCATCATGCAGAATACGAAACCCGGCAGTCGGAACTGGAGATACAGAAGGTACGCGAGGCGGACAAGCTGAAATCCGCCTTCCTTGCAAATATGAGCCACGAGATCCGGACACCGCTCAACGCCATTATCGGATTTTCCAATATTCTCGCCGAGACTGAAGATAAGGAAGAAAAAGAAGAGTTTGTCAAAATAATCAATAAGAACAGCGACCTGCTCCTGCGCCTGATTACCGATATCCTGGACTTTTCCAAAATAGAAGCGGGTATCTTAGATTACTCGCTTGCCGACGCCAGCCTGAAGGAGATCTTCCATGAGCAGTATCAGGTGCACGCGTTGAAAATGCCCGAAGGTGTTTCCCTGATCTGCGACTTCGACGCGCTGCCGGACATCCTCGTCCATACCGATCCGAAGCGGGTCACGCAGGTGATCTCGAACCTGATCTCGAACGCTGCCAAGTTTACGGAGGAGGGAAGCATAAGGATTTCTTACCGCATCGTGGAAGGGCATGTGCTGATCGAAGTAATCGATACGGGCATCGGAATCCCGCTCCAGCATCAACTGACGATCTTCGACCGTTTCGTGAAAGTTAACTCGTTCAAGCAGGGAACGGGCTTAGGCCTGACAATCTGCAAAACCATCATCGAAGCCCTCAACGGGACAATCGGCGTCGATTCGAAGCCGGGAGAAGGCGCACGGTTCTGGTTCACGCTTCCCTACAACGGATAGCCTCTCGCGTTTGCAGCAGGACGGAAAGCAAAATCAATCCCAATCCGGCATAGAAAGCAAGGTTCAACTCTTTCGCCTCGCCGAAAAAGAGCATGGCCAGGATAATGCTATAGACTGGCTCCAGGTTATAACTCAGATTCACGGTGAATGCGGATACCTGTTTCAAGACTTGTATCTGCAAGAGATACAGCCCGATCGTGCAAACCAGCGAAAGCAACAACAGATAGAGGAAATTAGTCATCCCCGGCAAGATCGTCTCCACCGGAAAGAAATGCAAATGGAACGGCAGCAAACAAGTCAGTCCTAAAAAGCCGCCAACCATTTCGTAAAGCAACATCATGCTGGAGGCGTGCCGTACGCCCACTTTCTTGTTCGTGATGGTGAAAAGGGCCGCCAGTGCCGAAGATATCACGCCTATGATGATTCCCGTCCGGTAACGCGTGTCGAACTGGAAGATCAAAACGATGCCGCACACGGTCACCATACTGAACAAAAGCTCTTTTGCCGATACCCGCCGCCCGATGATCAGTGGCTCCAATAAGGCCGTGAAGAAGCCGACCAGCGAAAAGCAAACCACTCCGATCGAGACATTGGCCGCCTTGATGCTTCCATAGAAGAATACCCAGTGAAGCCCTAACAGCAGCCCGGTTCCTGCTATTTTCAGCACTTCGCGAAAGGAAGTCCGCTTCAACTTCCCGCTTCCCCAAAGGATCAGAAAGAGCATAACGGCAGCAAAAAGCATGCGATACCAGACGAGCAATCCCTCATTGAGTGTGATCAACTTCCCGAACAAGCCGGTAAAGCCTGCTAAAAGAATCGAAATATGTAGTTTTATGAATGCTTCTTTCATCTTCCCGCCATTATTCCGCAAAGATACGTTTTTCCCCTGAAAGGCATTCCTCTGACCGGCCGTAACCGGGGCAACCGCCCCCCCCCATAACTATGCCGATCGCGTTTCCTTAGCAGGGAACTACAGTTTCCTCGGCAGGAAACCGGCGTTCCCCAGGCAGGAAACTGTAGTTCCCTCGGCGGGAAATTCTCGTTTCCTACCGTAGGAAACTGCAATATGCTATACAATAAGCGTTTGCAAACATTATCAGTAGCGGAAACTTCCGCCTCCCAAAAACTCGCGTAAAAGGGAAGTACCCGGAAGCCCGACGTCGGGGATATAATTGAAGTAGCGGAGGAAACGGAGCAGACGATACGCCTCGGCATTCTCCGGATCGCATTCGCGCACTTCGCCCAGGATCGGTTCGGCTTCCTTGCGCAGGGCGGCCAGCTCATACAACATGGCGCTGTTGAACATCGCATCCGCGTTCTCCTGATACGGGAATATCCATTTGTCCTCGCCCCGGCGCACACTGGGCCAACGGGCAATCGTGTCACGGGCGGAATATCCGCGGAACCGGTAATCGCGGATGATGCGGCGCAAGAGGCGGTTGTCGGTCGTCGGAATCCAGTTGTGGTTATCCAGCGAGATGGAAGTCAGCACGGACACGTAGATCCGGTATTTGTATCGATCCTCGATCATGGAGGTCAGTTCGGGGTTCAAGGCGTGGATGCCTTCTATCACCAGGACGGAGTTTTTGTGCATCTTCAGTCTCTTTCCTTTGAAAACGCGGCGGCCTGTTTCGAAATCAAAGCTCGGCACATCGATCTCTTCGCCTGAGAGGAGTTTCTGCAATTCACTGTTGAAATAAGGCAGGTCGAGCGCATACAGCGATTCGAAGTCATATTCGCCGGATTCGTCCTTCGGCGTATCTTCACGGTTCAGGAAGTAATCGTCCAGTGAAAGTCCGACCGGATGGATCAGGTTGGTAATCAGCTGGACTTCCAACCGTTTGCAGAAAGTCGTTTTACCCGAAGAAGACGGTCCGGAAATCAGCACCATGCGGATGCCGTTGTCGTAGCGGGCGGCAATCTCTTCCGCGATCTTGGCAACCTGCTTTTCCTGCATGGCTTCGGAGACCATAATGACTTCGGATGCCATGCCTTTCTCTATCGCCCGGTTCAGGTCTCCGACGTTGTCCAATCCGACCGTGCGTTGCAGGGTCAGGTGTTCCTTGTAAACCTGGAACATTTTATCCTGGCGGATGACCGGTTCCAATTCCGCCGGATTCGCCCTTTGAGGCACGCGCAGCAACACGCCGTCGAAATAGGGAACGAGGTCGAAATGCCGGATATAGCCGGTGGAAGGCGTCAGGCAACCATAGAAGTAATTGATGTAGCCGTCCAGTTCGTAATAGGACGTATAAGGCATACCGGCGCTTTCGATCAGGCGGGCCTTGTCGTTCATGCCTCTTTCGCGGAACAGGACGGCGGCATCGACCGTGCGGACCGTCTTCAAATGAAAAGGAAGGTCGGCGTCGATGATTTCACGCATCCGCTTCTTGATTTTGCCGATCGTCTCCTCGTCTATGTCTTTGCCGTTGTGGATGACGCAATAGTAGCCTTTCGAGATGGGATGCTCCAGGTTCAGGGTTGCCGAAGGGAGCACGTCGTTCACCGCTTTCGAGAAGATATGGCAAAGGGAACGGACGTATGTCCGCATTCCCGAAAGCTCGGAATAATCGACATATTCAATGTCTTTCGGATGCCAGCAACGGAAGGTCAGCCCTTCTGTTTTATTATTTACCTGCGCATTCATCGGGCGTAACCGGAGCGGTGCGCCGACCAGCGAATAGATGTCCAACAGCGAAGAACCCATCGGCACTTCTCTATAAGTATTGTTATTTTTGCAATAAATTGTAATAGTTTCAGACATGGTATCTCAGTTATTATTTATACTTTTGTCCCCTAAAGTTAGGAATATTAATCGGATATACATCCACTTAAACGTATTTTAAATGGACTATTCATTTTTTGATTTTCTACGCCTTATAGGTTCCCTGGGGTTGTTCCTGTATGGTATGAAGATCATGAGCGAAGGTCTGCAGAAGTTTGCGGGGGACAGTCTGCGCAGGATTCTGACGGCCATGACGACCAACAGGGTTACCGGTGTTCTTACGGGGGTCTTGATCACCGCCCTGATCCAATCATCGTCCGCCACTACGGTCATGGTGGTCAGTTTCGTAAACGCCGGCCTGCTCACCCTTACCCAATCCATCGGAGTCATAATGGGAGCCAATATCGGTACGACCGTTACCGCCTGGTTGATCTCGGCTCTCGGATTCAAGGTCGATATTGCGGCTTTCGCCCTTCCTTTACTCGCGTTCGGTATTCCGCTTTTGTTTTCCGGGAAAAGTTCACGTAAATCGATCGGAGAATTCATATTCGGTTTCTCTTTCCTCTTTATGGGGCTTCAAGCCCTGAAAGCCAATGCTCCGGATCTCGGAGCCAATCCGGAGATGCTTGCCTTCGTGCAGAATTATGCCGATATGGGCTTTTTCTCTATCATCCTCTTCCTGTTTATCGGGGCTATCCTGACCATGATCGTGCAGGCTTCTGCTGCAACGATGGCCATCACGTTGATTATGTGTGCCAACGGGTGGATCGACTATCAATTGGGTGTGGCGCTCGTATTGGGTGAGAACATAGGAACGACGATCACGGCCAACCTGGCGGCTTTGACCGGTAACACGCAAGCCAGGCGGGCGGCTTTGGCGCATCTTGTCTTTAATATATTCGGCGTGATCTGGGTACTGATTCTGTTTTATCCGTTCACCAATGCCGTTTCCTGGTTCGTCACGAACGTGATGCGCATTTCCGATCCATCGGTGGCAGTCTCTTTCAAGCTGGCGGCTTTCCATACGGCTTTCAATATCAGCAATACGTTCATCATGATCTGGTTTGTCGGGCTGATCGAGAAAACAGTCCGGTTCCTTATCAAAGGCAAGAAGGAGGAAGACGAAGAGTACCGCCTGCGCTATATTACGGGGGGTATGCTGTCGACCGCCGAACTTTCGATCTTGCAGGCACATAAGGAGATCACGTTGTTTGCCGAGCGTACCGGCCGTATGCTGGATATGGTGAAAGAGCTGTTCTACGAGAAGAACGAGGATGCTTTCCTGAAAACCTATAGCCGTGTCGAGAAATACGAAAGCATCAGCGACCGGATGGAGATAGAGATCGCCAACTATCTGACCTGCGTAGCTGAAGGCCGCTTGAGTTCGGAAGGTAAGGAAGAAATCCGCATTATGCTGCGTGCCGTATCGGAAATCGAGAGTATAGCAGATTCTTGCAATAACATGGCGCGAAGCATCAAACGCCGCAACGAGTTCAAATCGACATTCACAGACGAGCAGAACCATAATGTGGACCAGATGCTGGCACTTACGGAGAAAGCCTTGCATCGCATGATCGAGATACTGAAGAAGTCGGAGCTTGTGCGCGACGATGTCAACCCGTCTTACAACATCGAAAACGAAATAAACAATTACCGCAACCAGTTGAAGATCCACAATGTGGAAGACATCAACAACAAGAAATACCAGTATCAGGACGGTGTCTACTACATGGATATCATTGGTGAAGCCGAAAAGTTGGGCGACTACGTGCTGAATGTGGTACAGGCGGTTATCGAGAAGAAGATATAAGAATATTTGAAGCATTAAAGAACCAGGTTCGCGGATGACGCGGATGAAACGGATGAAAGCGGATTTTAATTATTTTATCCGTTAAGATCCGCCCGATCCGCGTCATCCGCGAACCTGGTTCTTTAGTGGGACATTTAGTTTCACACCTTCCAACAACCGAGCTGTTCTTTTATATTGGACTTGAGTGGATCACAGCGTCACACCGGATTTGAAGATTGCGATCTCCCTGTAGCCGTTCTTTTCGTTGTTAGTCGGGATGCCGCTTGCGATACCGATGATAAACCGGATAAAGCATTCACAAAGTTCCTCCATGCTTTTGCCCTCCAAAAGGGAGCCGGCATTGAAGTCGATCCAGTTCGGCTTGCGGGCATATAGATTGCTGTTGGTCGAAACTTTGACCGTCGGAACAAACGTTCCGAACGGAGTTCCTCTGCCGGTCGTAAACAAAACCAGATGACAGCCGGAACCGGCAAGGGCCGTACTGGCCACGAGGTCGTTTCCGGGAGCGCTCAACAAATTCAGTCCTTTTGTCTTTAGCCGTTCGCCGTAAAGCATGACATCCCGGACAGCAGAAGTTCCGGCTTTTTGCGTACAACCCAGTGACTTTTCTTCCAGGGTGGAAATGCCTCCCGCCTTATTACCCGGAGAAGGATTCTCGTAAATCGGCTGTTTGTTCTCTATAAAATAGGATTTGAAGTCGTTAATCAGATGAACGGTCTTCTCGAAGACGGCTTTCGATTCGCTCCGGTTCATCAGAATCGTCTCGGCTCCGAACATCTCCGGAACTTCCGTCAGGACAGTCGTTCCTCCCTGTGCTACCAGAAAGTCGGAAAAGACACCCAGCAGCGGATTGGCCGTAATGCCGGAAAAGCCGTCCGATCCTCCGCATTTCAATCCTACACGCAATTCACTTAAAGGAATATCCGTCCGCTGGTCGTGCGAAGCAATCGCATAGAGTTCCCGCAACAGTTCCATTCCCGTTTCCAGTTCATCGTCCACCTTCTGCGTTTCCATAAAGCGGATGCGTTCCGTATCGTAATCGCCAAGCATTTCCCGGAAAGCGCCGGCCTGGTTGTTTTCGCAGCCTAATCCGACAACGAGAACGGCGCCGGCATTCGGATGCAGGACCATGTCCCGCAAAATCTTCCGGGTGTTTTCATGATCGTCTCCCAGTTGGGAACAGCCATAGTTATGAGGGAATGCGACGATCGCATCGACTCCGGCGCCTTGCGTCTCCTCACGCAATTTGTCTGCCAGCCGGTGGGTGATGCCGTTGACGCAACCGACGGTCGGGATCACCCATATCTCATTCCGGATTCCCACTTCTCCGTTTTTGCGGCGATATCCTTTAAAGGAAAGCGGTTTTCCGGATGGCTGTTCCGGAATGGGCTGCGGATTGAATTCATACTCCCGTAACCCTTCCAGATTGGTCTTGATATTCTTTTCGTTCACCCAACTTCCGGCAGTGATCGTCTCGCGGGCATGTCCGATGGGAGCACCATATTTAACGATAAGGTCTTTCTCCTTAAAGTCCTGTAAGGCTACTTTGTGTCCTGCAGGGATATCCTGCAGGACGACGATCGTTTGACCGTTGATGTCCAAAGTTGTACCGGCCTGTAAATCCTTTACGGCGACAACGACATTGTCTGCCGGATTTATCTGTATATAAGTCCGCATCAGCAAATTTCTTTAACGACATTAAGCATTCCTTTTTCTTCAATGGCATCCAGGAACCCTTTTACCATACCGGTCAATCCCGGAATGCGGTTCAGGTCTTCCCCCCAAATGGAAGTCGCTGCCAATACGCCTTCGGCGACCTGTCCGGTCGAGCCGGTAGCCCAAAGGCCCTGTAGCAGTTGAAGGATTTCGGCGGAATCATTCGGCTCGGATCTTGTCCCGTCGGTACGGACATATCCCTTATAATAGGTAATAATGGCTGCCAAGCCTAACACCAGTCCTTGGGGCAACTCGCCTTTCCGTTCCAGATAGGTTTTCAAACCCGGCAGGTCGCGTGTTTCATATTTAGGGAAGGAGTTCAGCATGATGGAAACGACCGAATGGTCGACGAACGGGTTATTGAAACGCTCCATGACGTCATTGCCGAACTGCACCAGTTCTTCTTTCGGCAAATCCAATGTTTCCAGCAGTTCTCCGAACATCACCTTGCGGATATATTTCCCCAAAATATCGTGTTGGCAGGCATCCCGCACGATATTCACCCCGGAAAGCCAGGAAACGGGAGCCAAAACCGTATGAGGGCCGTTCAAAAGGGTCACCTTCCGCTGGTGGTAAGGCTCCTCGCTCGGAACAAACAGCACATTCAAGCCTGCCTTGTCTGCCGGGAACTCGTGGGCAACCGATTCGGGCGCTTCGATTACCCATAAATGGAATATCTCCGCCTGCACGACCAGATTGTCGTTATATTGCAGTTTCTCTTTGATCGAATCGATCTCTTTACGCGGGAATCCCGGAACAATACGGTCGACCAGCGTCGCATATACACCGCAACAGTCCGTAAACCAGGCTTTGAAATCTTCTCCTAATTGCCATAAATCGATATACTGGTAAATGGTTTCTTTCAGCTTATGCCCGTTCAGGAAAATCAATTCGCATGGAAAGATAATCAAGCCTTTGTCTTTGTCTCCGTTAAATGTCTTGTAACGGTGATAAAGCAATTGTGTCAGCTTGCCCGGATAGGAAGAGGCAGGCGCGTCCTCCAACTTGCATGCCGGATCGAAGGCGATTCCTGCTTCCGTCGTGTTTGAAATGACGAAACGCATCTCCGGCTGTTCCGCCAGTTGCATAAAAGCGGAAAAGTCCGCATAAGGATTCAACGCACGGCTTATCACATCGATCCGGGTAAGGCTGTCGACCTTTTCGCCTTTGTCCAACCCCTGAAGATTGACATGGTACAAGCCATCTTGTGCGTTCAACATGCCGACCATCCCCCGGTCGATGGGCTGGACTACCACGACACTGCTGTTAAAATCTACTTTCTCGTTCATTTTCTGGATAATCCAATCCACGAATGCACGGAGGAAATTGCCTTCGCCGAACTGGATGATCCGTTCCGGATACAGCATTTTGCCGGCAGTTTTTTCATTCAACTCTTTCATTTTAATCTTAATTTAAAATCTGTTCATTAATGGCAATCAGAGCCGATTATATAAATTCGGGCTCTAATTTAAAGGAAATCTCGGATTTATTTAGTATGTTTGCATAAAACTTATCCATAACTGGCAAGAACAGGCTTTATTTATACCATGAAACATTTTCTTATTAACACATCTGTTTTACTATCTATTTTAATTATGACGACATCCTGCTCACCTAAGGTCGAAATGATTCCGGCAGAGTTGGCTTATCAGGCTGAAGCGACTACCGGAGAAGGTTCTATCTGGCATCCCGAACGTCACACCTTATTCTGGGTGGATATTGAAGGGCAAACATTATACGAATATCATCCCGATACAAAAGAATGCAGTTCCTGGAAATTCGATCGTATGGTATCGACGGTGGTTCCCGAAACGGACAGTACGGTTATCATAGCCCTGCAAAATGAAATCGTACGGGTAAACCTGCATGACGGACATACCACTTCTATCGCTCCGATACCGGACGAAAACGGAAAAGTGCGCTGCAACGACGGTAAATGCGATCCTGCCGGACGTCTATGGATCGGGACGATGGGGTTCGGTGCGCCTAAAGATGCCGGGACCTTATATGCTGTTTCGCCTGCCGGAACCGTCACTGAAAAACTGGAAAAGGTCACGATCTCAAACGGGATCGTCTGGTCGTCCAATAAGAAGTTCATGTACTACAACGATACGCCGACCGGCAAAGTAGCCCGCTACCGCTACGATGCCGACAACGGAGAGATCCTGTTCGACGGTATAGCCGTTACTTTGCCCGATGGAACGGGAGCGCCCGATGGTATGGCAATCGACAGCGACGACCACCTCTGGGTTGCCCAATGGGGCGGTTATGGTGTCTATTGCTACAATCCTTACACAGGAGAGTTGCTGGCAAAAGTAGAGGTGCCGGCGCCTAATGTCGCTTCCTGCGCTTTCGGAGGCAAAAAAATGGATACGCTTTATATTACAACGGCTCGTGCAGGATTGTCCGAAGAGCAACTTCGGGAATACCCGTTAAGCGGCAGTGTATTTTGTTGCAAACCGGGGGCTAAAGGTGTAAGGGCCAACTGTTTCGGGGAATGAAATCTCCCGAAGATTATTTATCACAAATGTAAACAGCTTCTCGAAATTTATTGTTTACTTTGTAAAACATTGAAAAAGAAATATGACTAAGAATAAATCTGAAAAGAAAAGTAATAAACCGGGGAAGAAGAAAAGCAGCTCCAAAGGTGAAAACAAACGGATGAAAAAAGAGGTTATGATCAATGCCATCATCGACGTTTTCAAGTCTTCTCCCAAAGAACCTTTTAACTATCGACAGATCAGCAGTCTGATAGGAGTAACCAATCAGGTGCAGAAATTGCAGGTGGTGGATATCCTGTACGATCTTTCTTCCGATAACTTCATATCCGAGATAGATCGGGGTCGCTACCGTTATAACGATTGGGGAACGACTGTTGTCGGGACCTTTATGCGCCGTCAGAATGGCAAGAACTCTTTTATTCCCGAAGATGGGGGAACGCCTATTTTCGTGGCAGAGCGAAACTCCGCACATGCGCTTAACGGCGATAAGGTAAAAATACAGCTTCATGCCAAGAGAAAAGGAGCTGATCCGGAAGGCGAGGTTATCGAGATATTGGAGAGCCAGCGACGCTCGATCACCGGAAAGCTACAGGTAACCAGAGGCTTTGCGTTTCTTATTACGGAAGACAAGACGCTCGCAAACGACATCTTTATTCCGAAAGACAAGCTGAAAGGCGGCAAGACCGGCGACAAAGCAATCGTCCGTATCACCGAATGGCCGGAAGAAGCCAAGAACCCGCTGGGTGAGGTGGTCGATATCTTAGGTGCTGCCGGTGACAACAATGCGGAGATGAACGCTATCCTGGCTGAGTTCGACCTCCCGTATAGCTATCCGGCCAACGTTGAAAAGGCTGCGGAAAGGATATCGGAAACTATCTCTGAGGAAGAAATTGCCAAACGTGAGGATTTCCGTAACATCACGACTTTTACGATCGACCCGAAAGACGCTAAGGACTTCGATGATGCCCTTTCCGCCCGTAAGCTGGAAAATGGCAATTGGGAAATAGGCGTCCATATCGCCGACGTGACCTATTACGTCAGACCGGAAAGCCTGATAGACCGGGAGGCTTTCAGTCGTGCGACATCTATTTATCTTGTGGACCGCACCATCCCGATGCTGCCGGAACGTTTGTGCAATCAGATCTGTTCGCTCCGGCCGGATGAAGAAAAACTTTGTTTTTCCGTGATTTTCGAGCTGAGTAAGAATGCCGAAGTCCGACAATCCCATATCACCCGTACCATTATCAAGAGCGACCGCCGCTTCACTTACGAAGAAGCTCAGGCTGTCATCGAGACGGGAGAAGGTGAATATAAAGAAGAAATCCAAGCACTTAACGGCCTGGCGCAAAAACTGCGCGACCGGCGTTTCAAAGACGGGGCAATCGCTTTCGACCGTTACGAAGTCAAATTCGACATAGACGAGACCGGTAAACCGTTAGGAACTTATATCAAAGAATCGAAGGAAGCCAATAAACTGATCGAAGAATTCATGTTATTGGCAAACCGTACGGTCGCCGAGTTCGTCGGATTGAGCAAGAATAAGACAAAGAAAACGTTCGTCTATCGTATCCATGAACAGCCGGATGCTGAGAAACTAAAAGACTTTTCCGCATTCATCAGCCGCTTCGGTTATAAGATGCGTACGGAAGGGACGAAAACGGATATCTCAAAAGGGATTAACAAGCTGCTGGATAGCGTACAAGGTAAACCGGAAGAGAATCTGGTGGAGACGCTGGCCATCCGTTCCATGCAGAGAGCCCGTTATACGACGGATAATGTCGGCCACTATGGGCTGGCAATGGACTATTACACACACTTCACTTCTCCCATCCGCCGTTATCCGGATATGATGGTGCACCGTTTGCTGGAACGCTATCTGTCAGGCGGTCGTAGTGTGATAAAGAGCAAATATGAGGATTATTGTAAACATTGTTCCGATATGGAAGTGTTGGCTTCAAGTGCTGAACGCGCTTCTATCAAGTACAAGCAGGTCGAGTTTATGAAGGATAAGTTGGGGCTGGTATTCGACGGAACCGTGTCTGGTGTCGCCGAATGGGGGTTGTACGTGGAACTGAATGGAAACAAATGCGAAGGGCTTGTTCCGATTCGCGACCTCGATGACGACTTTTACGAGTTTGACGACAAGAACTATTGCCTGCTCGGACGTAAAACAAAGCGTATTTACCGATTAGGAGATGCCATCACGGTGAGAGTGGCACAAGCTAACCTGGAAAAGAAACAACTGGACTTTGCACTGGTCTGAACAAATGACAATTGATAATTGACAATTGGTCCGGGCCTTGGCCGGTTCGTTACATCTTAAATTGTCAATTGTCAATTGTTCATTGCCTTGCTCATTGTCAATTCCAGAAGATAAGTCCTGCCATTCCACAGGCTATCAATCCCAATCCTAAAAGAGCATAAAAGATACGGGCGCCTTTGCGTCCCAGCCACTTGACGAATGTCATGGCTCCGCTGGTCTGGAAATACCAGTCGAGATTCAGGATCGCAGCGATAATCGAGAATGCCCCTAATGCGATAAAGAGTATCAGGATAAAATATTCGGTAGGTTCCATCTTACTTCACTTCTACGGTGCGGGAACCGTCCGGGTTCTCTGTAATGGCGACTTCCACAACGTCACCCGGCAATAATTCTTCGATCTTTTCCGGCCATTCGATAAAGCAGAGAGCACCGCTATAGAAATAGTCTTCCGTGCCTATATCTTCCGCTTCACTTAGTTTGTTGATACGGTAGAAGTCAAAATGATAGATCAGTTCACCGGTTTCGCTGCTGCGATATTCGTTGATAATGGCGAACGTTGGGCTGTTGATGACATCCTCTACGCCTAACTCTTCGCAGATAGCCTTGATAAAAGTGGTCTTCCCGGCTCCCATATCGCCCCGGAAAGCGAAAACGGTACGGTCGTCCATTTCGGCAATAAACTCTTTGGCTGCTTGACGGATCGTATCTAAACTTTCGATTTTAATTGTACGCATAACTTTAATAATTGACAATTGGCAATTGACAATAGACCATTCAGAAAGAAAGAGAATCGGTAACTGGCAACCGGCAATTGGTGTTTATGGTTGCAAAGTTAAAACAATTGTCAATTGTCAATTGCCAATTGCCAATTATTTTGCAGTTGCCGATTATTTTACTGTCATCGTGATGAAAGGAACCAACATTTCCTCCATCGAGATACCGCCGTGCTGGAATGTGTTCTTATAATAAGAGACATAATAATTGTAGTTGTTCGGATAAGCAAAGAAATCGTTGTTCATCGCAAAGATATATTTGCTGCTCAGGTTCGGGGATGGTAACCCCGCTTTGTCGGGAAAACGGATGTCAAACACGTCTTTCGGATTATAATTCAAGTTCTTGCCTACCTTATAGCGCAGGTTGGTGTTTGTATTCTTATCGCCTATCACCTTCTGCGGGTTATCGACGCGGATCGTACCGTGGTCGGTCGTGACGATCACTTTATACCCTTTTCCGGCAATGCGCTTGAAAAGTTCCAGCGTACCCGAATGTTGGAACCAGGAGCGTGTCAGGCTGCGATATGCCGCTTCGCTCTGTGCCAGTTCGCGGATCATCTTGTTTTCGGTACGGGCATGGGACAGCATATCGACAAAGTTCAGTACCACCACATTCAACTGGTTATGAAGCAGGGAAGGAACGATATTCAGCAATTTGTCGTTATACTGCGAATCATGTACCTTATGGTAGGAGAAGGTATATTTCTTGCGGAACCGCTCGATCTGCGTCTGGATAAGCGGTGCTTCGTTCAGGTTTTTCCCTTCCTCGCTGTCCTCGTCCACCCAAAGTTCCGGAAACATCTTTTCGATCTGCAAAGGCATCAGTCCGGAGAAGATCGAGTTGCGGGCATACTGTGTGGCGGTCGGAAGGATGCTGTAGTACAGGCTCTCGTCGAACGTATAGTATTCGGCAAGCAGATCTTTTACTTCGCGCCACTGGTCGAGACGGAAATTGTCGATCAGGATGAAAAAAACTTTATCTCCGTTGTCGAGCATCGGGAATACTTTCTTTTTAAACAAATCCGGACTCATCAACGGGCGGATATCGGGATTCTGAATCCAGTCCACATACTTCTTTTTGACAAATTTGCCGAATGCACTGTTTGCCTCCTGTTTCTGCATGCGGAGCATGTCGGTCATCGGTACCTGGCTGTTTTCCAGTTCGATCTCCCAATAGACGAGCTTCTTGTACACCTCCATCCAGTCGTCGGTCGTCAGCGAGTCGTTGATCTGCATGCCGATACGCCCGAACTCCTGCTGATAGCCGACAGTCGTCGTCTCGGATATGATTACATTCTTATGGACATTCTTCTTGATAGACAAGAGCAGTTGGTTCGGATTGACCGGTTTGATCAGGTAATCGGCGATCTTGTTACCGATAGCCTGGTTCATGATGCTTTCTTCCTCGCTCTTGGTAACCATGACGACAGGGACATCGGGATTGATCGCCTTGATCTGCGCCAATGTTTCCAATCCGGTCAGCCCCGGCATATTTTCGTCCAGGAAAATAATGTCGAACGACTCTTCCTTACAGCATTCGATGGCATCCTGCCCGCTGATTACCGGAATCACCTCATATCCCTTGTCCTGCAGGAAAAGGATGTGCGGCTTTAACAAATCTATCTCATCGTCTGCCCAAAGCACTCTGTCTTTCTTTGCTGCCATAGTTTTATCTTTCTTTTTTGAAAATGAACAAACCGGGTTCATCCCTACAAATGTATGATATTATAACGATATACCCCTTTATTTTGTATGTTCTTCCCTCATTTTTTAGGCTCTTTTGTATTACCTTTGTATAATATAAACGAGTTAACTATACACGTATGAGACTATCCGTATTTGCCCTGATCTGCCTGCTTCTTACTGCATGTGCCACACAGGAAAAAGGCCGTGAGAGAATATCTTTCAACAAGGAATGGCGCTTTGCTCTGACTGAAAAACAAGCCAATGCCTCCGCACCCGGTACGGATGACAGCGATTGGCGGGTCCTGAACCTGCCTCACGACTGGAGCATTGAGGCGGATTTCTCCCTCGATAACCCGGCGACTCCCGGAGGCGGTGCGTTGCCCGGCGGAACGGGATGGTACCGGAAACACTTCAAACTGCCGGAAAGCGACAAGGGGAAGGTCATCTATGTTGATTTCGACGGCGTTTACCGGAACAGTAAAGTCTGGCTGAACGGGCATTTGTTAGGTTTCCGCCCCAACGGGTATGTCTCGTTCCGTTATGACCTGACACCCTATCTGAATTATGGCAAGGAGGAGAATGTCTTGGTTGTACGGGCCGATAACAGCGAGCAACCTAACTCCCGCTGGTATTCGGGTTCCGGCATTTACCGGAATGTGTGGTTGGTGAAAACCGGACAAGTCCATGTGGACAATTGGGGGACGAACATCACTACTCCGGTCATGAATGCGGACAAGAGTACGGTCGAGATTGAAACGACTTTGAAAAACGAGGCATCCGATGTGACCGTGGAAGTTTCCACCCTGATACAAGACAAGGAAGGAAAGACCCTCTACCGGATATCCTCCCCGGCCGAGATAGCCGCAGGAGGAAAGAAAATGGTTACACACACGATAGAAATGTTCTATCCGGAACTATGGAGCGTCCGGAATCCTTATCTGTACACCGCCATAACCGAGGTGAAAGTCGGCAATAAACTGACGGACCGCTATCGAACCACATTCGGCATACGCAAGTTCGATTGGGACGAGCATACGGGATTCTCCCTGAACGGAGAACCGACCAAAATATTGGGCGTCTGCCTGCATCATGACCTGGGATGCCTCGGAAGCGCGGTCAATCCGAGGGCGCTCGAGCGTCAATTGCAAATGATGAAAGACATGGGCGCCAATGCCGTCCGCACCAGCCATAACCCCCCGGCACCCGAACTGCTCGACATCTGCGACCGGATCGGATTGCTGGTGCAGGACGAGGCTTTCGACATGTGGCGGAAACGGAAATCGCCGTACGACTATGCCCGATATTTTGACGAATGGCATGAAAAGGACTTGACAGACCAGATCCTGCGCGACCGTAACCATCCGTCCGTCTTTATGTGGAGCATCGGAAACGAAGTGCTGGAGCAATGGCAACATGCCGATGCCGACACCCTCAGCCTCGAAGCCGCCAACCTGATCCTCAATGCAGGCCATCCGGTGGATGACAAGATCTTGTCCGATACCGCCATGAGCGTACAAGGATTGATCGCTCATTCGCTGGCGGCGATCGTCAAGCGCCTGGACAAGACACGCCCTGTCACTGCTGCCAACAACGAAGCGACGCCGGGTAACCTGATCTTCCGTTCGAATGCGTTGGATGTATTGGGGTTCAACTATCACGAAAAGAATTACGAGCCGTTCCCGCAGAATTTTCCGGGCAAGACGTTGATCGTAAGCGAGTCTACTTCCGCCCTGATGACACGCGGCTACTACCAGATGCCCTCCGATTCGATGTATGTCTGGCCGAACACCTGGCGGGATCGTTTCGACCGCCCCGAACATCTTTGCTCGGCTTATGACAACTGCCATGTGCCTTGGGGTTCGACCCACGAGGTGACTTGGCGGGAAGTCAAGCGGTTGCCTTATGTTTCAGGTATGTTTATCTGGACGGGCTTCGACTATCTGGGCGAACCGACACCTTACTGGTGGCCGAGCCGTAGCAGTTTCTTCGGTATTGTCGACTTGGCAGGTATTCCGAAAGATGTCTATTATATGTACCAGAGCGAATGGACCGACACGCCGGTCCTTCATCTTTTCCCGCACTGGAACTGGAAAAAGGGAGAGACTGTCGATGTCTGGGCCTACTATAACCAGGCGGACGAAGTGGAGCTTTTCCTGAACGGCGAGAGTCTGGGTGTCAAGAGCAAGCCGGACGATGCTTTCCATGTCTGCTGGCGGGTTCCTTTTACGCCGGGTACGTTGAAAGCCGTTTCCCGCAGGGACGGCAAGGAAGTGCTTGCACGTGAAATCCGTACGGCCGGCGAACCAGCCCGGATCATGCTGATCCCCGATCGTTCCGCCTTGCACGCCGATGGCACGGATCTTTCATTCGTGACCGTGGAAATACAGGACAAAGACGGAAACTTGGTGCCGTATGCCGACAACCTTCTTCGCTTTACGGTCGAGGGGGACGGCTTTATCGCCGGGACAGATAACGGAGATCAGAATGATCCCGTCAGCCTCAAGAAACCGGAACGCCACGCTTTCTACGGAAAAGCAATGGCGGTCGTACAAAACACGGGCAAGGCAGGCGCCATCCGGTTGAAAGCTACGGCGGAAGGCCTGCCGGATGCAATCGTGGAAATAAAGGTAGGGGAATAAGAGGAACAGGGATTGGCTACATACCCTGTTAGTGCGGAATCCTCTGTCACTCTATCACACTTTACCATGCGAGTTCTGATAATCATAGTGCATAGGAGTGATAGATGCCGTATTTGTCTATCACTTATCTATCACTTATCTATCACTTATGTATCACTTATGTATCACCGGTTTTCTGAAAGTCATAGTCGAAGTTTTGCAATATAAGTATGTGCTAATCAATCGGTCGGTATGTATTGCTTCCGGACACCCGGGTGTCCGGAGCGGAAACATCCGGGTGTAGGGGACGGCTACACCCGGATGTTGAAAGTTGCAAGATGGGGATGTTTGCGAGCATTTCCGCTTGTTTTCCGTACTTTTCCTGCTTGTTTTGTAGAAAAAGCGCCTTAAGGAGACCAAAGTACTCCGGTGCAGACGCATATAGGTGTACTTAGTATAATTTAAAGAATAATGGAACTTCCGGGAGATGGTAATCAGGGATATTTATGTAAATTTGCCCGGAAATAAAGAGTTTATGGAAGTAAAGATCATCAATAAGTCACACCATCCGCTGCCCGGATACGCGACTCCGCTGTCGGCGGGAATGGATATTCGTGCAAATCTGACGGAACCGGTAGTGTTGAAACCCCTTGAACGGAAACTGATTCCGACCGGACTATATATCGCGCTGCCGGAAGGCTATGAGGCACAGATGCGCCCCCGTAGCGGCCTGGCATTGAAACATGGCATCACATTGCTGAACACGCCGGGCACTATCGATGCCGACTATCGCGGCGAGATCGGCATAATCCTGATAAATCTCTCATCCGAACCGTTTACCGTCAACGATGGGGAGCGTATTTGCCAGATGGTGATCACGACTCACAGCCAGGTCGTTTGGCAACCGGTGGAAGGGCTGGACGACACCGAACGGGGAGCCGGCGGCTTCGGTCACACGGGGAAATAATTAAAAATTAAGAATTAAGAATTAAAAAATATGGGAGGGATGCTAAAGTCTCTGATCTCGATATCTTTTCTGTTATTCCTGGTCGGGAGTTCGCAATCGTTGAGGGCGCAGGATCAGGATGCGAAGGTAGGAACAACGCCGAAGCCGAATAAGGTGAGCGCCGGAGATCAGCGGAAATTCGATTACTTCTTCTACGAAGGGCTGAACCTGAAGACTGCCGGAAAATTCGATGCCGCTTATGATGCCTTTAACCATTGTCTGGCGATCGACTCGACTGCCTCGGCCGTCTTATACGAGCTTTCTTCGTTTTATGCCCAGCTGAACCGTCCGGAAAAGTCGCTGGAGATGTTGCGGCGTGCGGTGGCTTACAGTTCCGATAATTTTACCTACCGGCTGGCGTTGGCGACAATGAGCCGCAACCTCGGCATGTTCGGCGAGGCGGCGGAAGAGTATGAGAAGCTGGTGAAAGAATATCCCGGAAAACCGGAGTTGAACTATTACCTGGCGGATGCGCTTACGCAGGAAGGTGAAATCGGGAAGGCGATCGATGCCTATGACGCCCTCGAATCGTCCATCGGCATGAGCGAAGCGCTTTCGATGCAGAAGTATAAGTTGTATAACGCGCTGGAGCAGACCGGTAACGCCTTCAAAGAGGTGGAAAAGCTTGCCGCCAAGTTCCCGATGGAATCCCGCTACCAGATCATTCTGGGGGATCTCCACCTGGAAAAGAACGATACGGTCAAGGCATTGAAATATTATCAGAAAGCACACGAAATCGATCCGGGAAGTCCCTATTACATTGTCTCCATGGCGAACTATTATGAAGCCGTCGGCAATAAGGACGCCGCCGAGACACAGATACGCAATGCATTGGTGAATGAGAAACTGGATGTCGATACGAAAGTCGGTATCCTGTCCCGCTATATTCTCAAACTGCAGCAGACGAAGAAGGGGACCGAGAGCGCGAATGCCCTTTTCCAGACATTGCTGGAACAGCATCCGGAAGATATCGATCTGAAACAGATGTACGGCAGCCTGCTGATTACGCAGGGAAAGACGGACGAGGCGCGTTTCCAGTTCCAGCTGATTACCGAGATGGAACCTTCGGATGCGGCTGCCTGGCAACAACTCCTGAACCTGGCGTTGAAGTCGGAAGACATTCCCGAAGTGATCCGTATCTGTACCCGTTGCCGGGAGCTTTTCCCCGATGCGCCGGAGTATTACTTCTATCTTGGGATCGCTTATTTCCAGCAGGAAAAGTACCAGGAGGCACTGGATACCTACAAGGCGGGCCTGGCGATTATCCCGGAGACGAACGTAGGGCTGAAATCCGATTTCTACGGGCAGATAGGCGATATCTACTATCAGGTCAAGAATATGCCGGAAGCCTACAAGGCGTATGACGAAGCGCTGAAATACAACGACAAGAATGTGGTTGTCCTCAATAATTACGCCTATTTCCTTTCACTGGAAAAGAAAGACCTGAAAAAGGCGGAGCGGATGAGCGCGTTGGCGGTCAAACTGGAACCGGACAATTCGACTTACCTCGATACCTATGCCTGGATATTCTTTGTGCAGGGAAACTATACGCTTGCCAAGATATACATAGAGAGTGCGCTTGCCAAGGATACGACCGAAAGCTCCGAGTTGGTGGATCATTACGGCGATATCCTCTTCATGAGCGGCGATAAGGAAAAGGCGCTTGAACAGTGGAAGAAAGCGAAGGAGATGGGAAAAGAAAGCGATGTGCTGGATCGTAAGATCGCAGAGGGAACCTATATAGAAGAGGAGGTCAAGAATGAATAAGATAAGCCTTGCCTTTGCGCTGGCCTTTTTTATCGCCCTGTCGTTCACGGGCTGTAAATCGACCAAGAAGGTCGGTACGGTCGAAGCGGGCGGAGCGAAAGCGCATAACGAGTTCTTTGCGCTTATGCAGGAGCAGGCGTTCAAGTATGAAACCCTGACTGCACGCCTGAACGTGGACTTGGACCTGCCGGGCAACAATATGAGTTCGCGTGTGGACCTGAAGATGGTAAAAGACAGTGCTTTCCAGTTGTCCGTGCAACCTTTTTTAGGCATCGAGGTTTTCCGCGCCGAGATCAGTGTGGACAGCGTAAAGGTGATCGACCGCATGAATAAGCGCTATGTGGCTGACAATTACGCCAACCTGAAAGGGCAGACGCCGATCGAGTTCAATTTCTATAATCTGCAGGCGCTTTTCACCAACCGTCTGTTCCTTCCCGGACAGCAAGGGATCAGCCCGAAGCAGTACAACCGCTTTAAGCTGAAGCAGGACGGCCCCGTGGCCGAAATACAGGTGAAGGATGTGATGGGGCTGCTGTACACCTTTATGGCGGACGGGGAGGAGAAGATTCTCTCAACCTGTATCGCCGAACCTTCGGACCGTTACGCCTTGCAATGGGACTATGCCGATTTTCGCCTGGCGGACGGACAGCCCTTCCCGATGAAGATGGATGTGCAGGTGATGAAGGATGGTGCTTCGCAAGGGGGGATCACGTTGCATTTCTCCCGTATGCAGACGGATGTCCCGGTGAAAATGGAGTTTTCCATTCCTGCCAAATATAAACGTATCACGTTGGCTCAGATCATCAAATCGTTGAGTAGTAATAAAATGTAAGATGAGATACTTCTGGTTCGTCATATTCGTGCTGTCGATCGGTCCTGTTTCCGCACAGAACTCGGCAAGAGTACGCGAACTCGAAAATCAGCGTAAGGCCGCACTTGCCGAGATCGAGATGACCAGCCAGCTATTGGACGAGACGCGGCAGACGGCGCGTAACTCGCTGAACCGGCTGAACCTGCTCTCCAAACAGATCCTTTCCCGTCAACAGGTCATCAGCCTCCTGAACCAGGAGATCGGGGAAATAGACAAGCAGATCGCCGCTTCCCGCCGGAACATTTCCCAATTGGAAAGAGAGTTGGGGAATAAGCGGCAGAATTACGGGAAATCGGTTCAAAGCATATACAAACGCCGCAGTTCGCAGGATAAGTTGTTGTTTATCCTTTCCGCCGACAATTTTGCCCAGTCCCTTCGCCGTATGCGTTACCTTCGCGAGTATGCCGACTGGCAGAAGAAGCAGGCATCCGAAATTATCGATAAGCAGAAAGAGATTGCCGGCAAGCAGAAAGAACTGGAAAAGACGCGTGACGAGAAGAACGCCTTATTGGGTGTGCGCGAGGATGAAAGCCGCAAGCTCCAGACCGAGGAATCGAGCCGGAAAGAGGAGGTGCAGCAGTTGAACAAGAAACAGAAGCAGTTGCAGGCCGACCTGAAAAAGAAAAAGCAGCAGGCTGATGCCTTGAACCGCCGGATCGAAAAGCAGATAGCCGAAGAAATCGCCCGTGCCGAAGCCGAGGCCAAAGCCGCCCGCGAGCGGGCGGCCCGCGCTGAAAGGAACCGTGTGGCACGTGAAAAGGCGGCTGCCTCAGGAAAGAAAGTCCCCGAAACAAAACCGGAGACGGAGCCGGTCCGCGAGGAACGTGTCGCCGACACCAAAGGCGGGTATGCCATGACAAAGGCCGAGAAGCGCCTGTCCGATGATTTCGCAGGCAATAAGGGCCGTTTGCCTTATCCTGTGTCCGGTCGCCATACGATTGTCGCGACCTTTGGCGAACAGCAGCACCAGGAACTGAAGTATGTCCGTACGAATAACAGCGGCATCGACATCCAGACCGCTCCGGGTACGGATGCCCGCGCCGTGTTCAATGGCGAGGTGACGCGCGTGTTCGTTGTTCCGGGATATAACAACTCGGTCATTGTCCGCCACGGTAACTATCTGACGGTCTATAGTAACCTGAGCCAGGTCTATGTGAAGGCAGGCGATAAGGTGAGTACCCGCCAGGCGATCGGAAAGATCTTTACCGATACCGAGGACGGCAATGCCACGATCCTTCATTTCCAGCTTTGGAAAGAAAAGACGAAACTGAACCCGGCGCCGTGGCTGGATTGACGCAGGGGGTGCGTCAGGGGTGATGCAGGGGGTGCGTCAGGATGGACGCCGGTGTTGCGTCAGGGTTGGCTCCCGTCATGCGTCAACCGGAGTTTCCGGAGTGCGAACCTCACATCCTCTTTATTGATCAGGAAGTCCTTTGGCCGGGTTCCCGTTTTCCGACAAAAGATAATCATGGAGAATGCCAGCATGATGCAGAAGGCTATACTGGTGCTGATGGCCGATCCGACCACTCCGTAAGACGGAATTAGCAGATAGCCCGAAACAAGCAGGCTTATCAAACCGGTAAAGGAACTGCCCGCGCTGTAGCGTATTTTCCCGCTCCCGATAAAATATTGGCTTAATATGCTGTTACAGGCCAATGCAATGATCCCGGTTGACAGACCCGTTATGACGTTGCGCATCCCTGCAAACTCGGCACTGAACAGATAATCCGTGTACACCCATTCCGGTATCAGAAGAATACAGCCGGTCGCAAGCGTGACGGCACAAAAGGTTAGTTTGAAGAACCGGAGCGTGGTCTGCTTCTGCTCGCCGGGATCATGTGTCCGGGCAACGCAGCTATACGCGATAAAGCCGATGCTGCGGTTGATATGCCAGACACTTTCGGAAATCTTGGTTCCCGCATCCAATAGCCCGACGCTTCCTAACCCGGCAAACCGTTTGATCAGGAAATAGTTGAGGCGGGTGGTCAGGATTTCGGCGATATTGTCCGCACTTCCCCAAAGCCCGTAGGTGAACATCTCCTGCAAAAGAGCGTATCGGGAACGTCCTTTCCGGGGATCTGCCTCTTTTCTGTTCAGAAACGGCAGGAGCAGGAACAGGCTGACAAGGAACGCAATGCCGTTTGTGAGATACATTCCCCACAGATAGGCGGCCACATTCTGTATTTTCAGTCTGTAATAGAGGAACAGCAATACAAAGAACAATAATCCGCCTTGCAGGACAAAGGTGAGGTTGAACCCGAAGATCAGATTCTTTCCCAACAGGAAACGGGAGTTCGCGGCAACGAGGGAAGTCAGGATGGAAAGAATATAAATGTCAAAGGCATACCCTTCGGGAAGCAGTCCGAGGATAGCCATGCAGCCGCAAGCGATGCCTGCTCCGACCGGTGTCCAGCAGTAGGAAGGCAAAAACACGGCTTTCATGGAATAGCGGTTCATGAAATAGACAATTGTGTTTCCCGCCAATATTCCGCAGAACATGGTTGCAATTCCTACTGCCGCCAGGATCAGTCCGACCAACCCGACTCCTTCGACTCCCAATACCTTGGCATTGATAAAGATCAGCGCCAGGTTCAGGATGGCAATCAGATAGCGTGTACCGATGGTTGTGAAGAGGTCCCTCATATTAACTTGCTCATTTCCAACTTTCAATCGTCAATTGGTCGAGCAGCTTGATATACGTGTCGATCGCTTCCCGTATCTCCATCAGGCCGATATATTCGTCGGCGGCATGGGAACGGGCGGAGTTTCCCGGTCCGATCTTCACGGAAGGGAAGTGCATGAGGGCCTGGTCGCTCAAAGTAGGCGAACCGAAAGGTTCTTTCCCCATCATGACGGCACGGCGTACGAACGGATGTTGCAGATCCGTACGGGTGGAGTTGAGGCGGAAGCTGCGGGCCTTTATTTCGCAGCCGACCTGCGGCTTGATCAGTTCGAACAGCTTTTCGTTGGGATAGAATTCGTTTGTCCGGATATCGACGGTGAATTCGCAGCGGTCCGGAACGACATTGTGCTGTGTCCCGGCATGGATAATCGTGACGCTCATCTTTACCGGTCCGAGGAAATCGCTTTTTTCCGGGAACTGATAGGTGTTGAACCACTCGATGTCTTTCATGGCAAGCGTGATCGCATTGATCCCCTCGTTCCGGGCGGCGTGTCCGGCTTTGCCGGTGCTGACGCAGTCCAGTACCATCAGTCCTTTTTCGGCTACGGCAGGTTGCATGCCGGTCGGTTCGCCGACAACGGCGAATGCGATGGGGGGAAGGTCGGCAAGGGCGCTTTCCAGCCCGTTCTTGCCGGAGACTTCTTCTTCGCATGAAGCCAGGAAGATCAGGTTGTAGGGTTGTTCCTTCCCTGACAACGCCCTGAATGCCTCGTAAAGAGAGACTACGCTCGCGCCGGCATCGTTGCTGCCGAGGCCGTACAGACGTTCGTCTTCCGTCTCCTCCGGATTGAACGGGTCTTTCGTCCAGCCCGAAGCCGGCTTGACTGTGTCGATATGGGAGTTGAGCAGTAGGGTCGGCTTGCCCAAATCGAAACCGGGGGCGATCAGCCACAGATTGTTCCCTTTGCGGTTCACCTTATACCCGGCCTTTTCCCAGCTTTGCTTGAGAAAATCAGCCGTTTCTCCCTCTTCCCTGCTGAAAGAAGGACGTGAAATCATCCCTTTTAATAGGTCTATTGCGTCGTAGTACATGATATGTTTTATTCCGTTAATATTCTATCCACCGTCTCCCTGTCTTTTTTCAGTTGGTCGATCAGCTGGTCGAGGGTGTTGAATTTGATGTCGCCTCGTACGTGTTGTATGAACGTGACTGTTATTTCGTTATTGTAGATGTCGCCTGAGAAGTTGAGGATGTTTACTTCCAGCGTGATGTTGTCCCCGTTGTCCAGGGTCGGGCGGTTGCCGATGTACAGCATTCCCTTGTAACGCTGTCCGTTCAGGTACACCCGAACGGCATATACGCCGATGCCCGGAATAATCTTGTAAGGTTCGTCCACTTGGATATTGGCGGTCGGGAAACCTAATTTCCGGCCGACCTTATAACCGCTGACGATGCTTCCCTTCAGCCCGTATGGATAAGTCAGCAGATGAGCCGCCTCCTCCACACGGCATTCCGCAAGGAGTTTCCGTATTTCGGACGAACTGACGGCCGCCTCGCCTTCACTGTATTGCGAAGCCTTGATAACCCGGATGCCGCAAGTCTCGCCATAGGTTACATACTGCTCGAAACCATCTTCGCGGTTATGCCCGAAACGGTGGTCGTAGCCGATCAGCAACGTGTCCACATGCAACCGGTCTGCCAATACGGTAGTGATAAACTCTTTTGCCGTCAGGCGGGATAGTTCGAGGGTGAAGTCCAGCACGATGCAATAGTCGATCCCGGTGGAAGCCAGCTGTTTCAACTTTTCTTCGAACGAATTGAGCAACTTCGGCTGATAGTCGGCGTGCAGGACTGCGCGGGGATGTTCGGGAAACGTGATGACGGCGGAAGGCAAACCGGCGGCTTCGGCCACCTGCTTCAGTTCGTGAATCAGAAAACGATGTCCCAGATGAACTCCGTCGAAAAAGCCGATAGTGGCTACCAGCCTTTTCCCTTTCAATGTCTCCGTGTCTCTTACAACAATCATCTTTTCAGTCTTAGGTACTTATAATTATACCTACAAAAGTACATAAAAACTGCGAGTAATAATAATACGGAAATAAATCGTACATTTGGAAAGTGATTTGAATGAAAAACATTTGTATTAAGTTTATATGAAAAAAACATGTATCTCCCTATGCCTAATCGCATTTGCCGCACTTCAGGCATACGCCGCATCTTCCTGGAAAGAGACAAGAACGGTTGTCTTTACTCCCGCAGGAAGTGAAAAAACACATCTGCTTCAACCCGATCAGAGCATTTCCGAAACCGTCACCTTCGGACAGTCCGGAATCCCGACGCGGAAATTCCTGCGTGTGATCGGAGGAGTGAAGATGCCTGCCCCTTTCCGGAACAGAGGTGAAGAAATGTTCCGCCGGTCCGAGTTTTATATTGACGACAACCTGGATTCGGTGATCCGTAAAAAGGACCGTTATTCGCTTTATTTCAAAGGCGAAGACAATGATTTCGAGCGCCATGCCTATTACCGCATTTCCGGTAAGTTGCTGAAACCGGGTGAACTGACGGTTACGCTGCCGGTCGTGAAGAAACAGGGTCTGACTGTTTCCGGGAAGGGCGATTTCGGAGTCGGGATCGAACTGTTCTACCGGAAACCGGGACGGGCGGCTGACGATATCTATGACAAGCCGGACTCCGTGTTCTACATGCCGGTCCCGGAAGGTACGGGAAACTATCAGACGGTGTCGGAGACATTCGTGTTGCCGGAAAATGTGGCTTGTGCTTTCCTGCGTGTCGGCGGGACGCATTTCAGCGGCGAATGTTGGGTGGAAGCTCCGCGCCTGGCACAGGACAAGAAAGCGGTTTGCTCCATACCGTTCACCCGATTTGCTCAAAAACCGGACGACTACAACTACTGGATCGGCTGTAACCTCGCAACCCGCAGCTGGCCGATGTGGAAGCTCGAATTTAACGGGGAGACGATCTTCGAGGGAAACATTTTCGACCGCGCATCCAATGTGGCGGACTTCTATATCCCGCTTCCGTCTTCCTTGCAAGGCAGTGGCGAGATGAAACTGACGCTCCGGAAAGAACCGCATCGCGCCGCTTATCCGTATGAACTGCGCGGCCTGGAGATCATCGAAGAGACCGCACGCGATTTCGAAGTCGTTTCCGTCCCTGAATATGTTGCCAAAAACGCCTCTTTCGGCATATTGGTGGAGACGAACAAACCGAATGTCAGCCTCAAAGTGAAGGCAAACGGTGCAGCCGCACCTTCCGAGCAGGAATGCCTGTTTGAAACTCCCGGTCTGCATGTCGTGGAAATGCGTGCAGGCGAGGCCGGCCACGCCATCCCGTTGGTGTTTGACGACGGCAGCCGTACGGAACAGGCGCAAATCCGCCAGGTGATCGACAAGGAGGCTGAACAGATCTACCTTTCGTCCGGTGACGAAATCTATATCGACAAGCAATATACGCCGTATGATTATTTCTTCAAATGGTATATCTCCAACCGGGTCGGCAACTGGTATCAGTTCCGCCCTTCCTACCAGTGGAGCGGTTTCCGCGTAGCCGATCCTGCCGTCATCGGCCATTACACCCGGTTGCTGGACCAGCTGAAGATCCCGTACGCCTGGCAAGTCGAAGGACGTACGCTGGCAGGCAGCCGGATCAATCCCTCCTTGGAAACATTGGCCTCCCCGATGTTCCGCGGCAAGCAGGCGCATGAGAATGACGGCGGCTACTATTACTGGCAGCATTTCCAGTACCAGGGAGTATTCTCCGATATGGCGGCCCGCAACCGTCCTTATGGCGGAATCTTTGCCAAACATCGTCCGATTTATACCGACCACGGTGTCTTTATCCATTATGATCCGGAGGGAGTGACGGACATGGCCGACGGCGCCCGCAAGCTCGTTGCCAATTTCCGCTGTTCCAAAGGTCCGAGCACGCGCCATACGGGACCGTCCACGCTGTTCCGCTATCTGTATCAGGCCGGTTACGACTGGCTGGGAGCCGAACAGATGTACGGGCCGGAAGAAATCATACTCTCTTCCCTGCGCGGTGCGTCCCGCGCCTACAGCCGTCCGCTTTACGGGACGCTTCATGCCATGCAGTGGGGCTCAGGGCCGTTTACCGATCCGAAACATTCCCTGCGCCTGTATATGTCGCTGGCCGTTGCTTATATGCACGGTTCATCCCATATGAATACGGAAGAGGCCTTGTGGACGGACGAATACATGAACGACCGTTATTCCGTTTCCGGCAAGGAACACCTGTTCGCCCAGCATCAGATGCTCGATTTCGTGGAAACGCATTCCCGCCGTGGCGACCTGAGAAGCAATATTGCCGTGATCCAGGGACGTAACGACGCCTGGAAGTCGTTCGGCCGCGGTAGTCTGTGGTCGCAGAAGGGTGATAAATGGAAGTTCGACAAGGCATGTGAAAGTTTCGATCTGTTGAATGTCTTCTATCCGGACAATATCGTGGATGGCTGCGGGCCGGAAGGTTGGTTCACTTCCACCCCTTACGGCACGGTCGATCTGCTGCCTGTCGAAGCGCCGCAAGACGTGATGGACCGGTATAAGGCGATGATCTTCCTCGGATGGAACAGTTACGACGCGGATGACTTCCTGCGTATCCGCGATTTTGTATTCAAGGGCGGAACGCTTTTGCTCACGGCAGCCCATCTGAACGAAGAGTTGCAGCCCGACCAGCCGGTCCGTTTCCCTGCCGACGACGCGGTTATCCGTGAGATGTTGGGAGAGAACTACCGGCAGTTGGCAACTAAGACGGAGATCGGCTTCGGTTCGGGAAAAATCATCTATTTCCCCCGGAAAGCCTATCCTGCCGAAACGACGTTGAAAGCCGACTACGTGGCAGCCATGAAAGAGATCGCTGCCAAGACTGCCGGCGAGGAAGCCTGCAAAGGCTGGATGGAAGCGGCTCCTTCCGTCGGCTTCACGGTTTGGGACCATTCGGACGGCCGTACGATCTATCTGCTGAATGCCGATTGGGCGAGCGATCAGGATCAGCGCCCGGCCACCTTTATTTATAAAGGTAAAAAGTTCCCGGTAGCTGTGCGTCGTTATCATATCGAGACCATCCACTGCGCTGACGGATTGGCTGTCATGCCGGCTTCCAATACGACGGATATCCTGTCTGTCTGCAAGAAAGGAAACGGTTGGGCGGTCAAGGTCCAGACTGCCGGAGACGATGTCGTCCAATGTATGAATGCTGTCACCGGAAAGGTCGAACCGCTAAAATTCAATGGGCCGGGCGTGCATGACGTATTTGTTAATGAATAATTGGATTTTTTCTATATTTGCAAATATGGGGAATACATCTTTGGACATAGATCAATATCAGCATATTTATACGGAGTATGCCCCGATGTTGATGCGCTTCGCGGAGAAGTTCGTTTCCGGCTTCTTTGCCGAAGATATTGTTCATGATGTATTCCTGAAACTGTGGGACAAGCAGGTGTTCCGCCTTCCGGAGAATGACCTGAAACGGGTGCTTTATGTCTCCGTCCGGAATGCCTGCCTGGATTATCTTCGCCGGATAAATATGGAGCAGGAGATCATCGATCATCGCGCCCTTCAGCTAAAATTGGACGAACTTGACTTCTTTGAGGCATCCGACGAACTCTTCATGCGAAAAGACCTGCTCGATCTGTTGATGAAAAAGGTAGCCGAGCTGCCTGAAAGAAGCCGGCAAGTCTTCCGCATGTCCTATCTCGAAGGCATGAAAGCGGCCGAAATAGCGGAACACCTGAATCTTTCCGTACGTACGGTCGAGAACCTGCTCTATCGTTCCCTCCTTTATCTGCGCAAGAACTGTTCGAATCTGTTCCTGCTTATCTTCCTTCTCGATTGAATGCTGTTCCTGTTTTTCAACATAGGCACTCTTTCGTAAGTTTCCAATAGGGATATTGTCCTGTAGATGCAAGTGTAATCTGTTTTCTACATTGTCGGGAATAAATTCGACATTGTCAAGTATATGTTTGACATTGTCGGGAATATATACGACATTGTCGAAAACAAATTACATGCCGGGGAATTTTGAAATACTATTGGTGAAATCCTGATAATTGCCGGGTGAACAAAGCAAATAAAGTCAGCCCTGCGCCCCCCTTTACTGTATATGTTATCTCTATAACGCGCCTTTTCCCAATGATAAAGATATGAAATAAAATGAATAACGGTAACCGAATGCTCTGTTTTAGCGATGCCATGGAGATATTTTATAAAAAAATCATTTTTCTTGTGAGTACTTTTTTCCTCCCGTTCGTTGTGTATATGTAAGAGCCAAGTTAACCATGTGTCGACTTTGTATCTACATCTAATAATTAAGAAAACATGGAAAACGAACATTCGGAATTAATCATCGGGTATTTGCAAGGACGGCTGCAAGGTCGGTCTTTGGACGATTTTTATGCTTGGGTGAATGAAAGTGCGGACAATAAGAAATTGTTTTTCGAGATGAAAGCGCTTTATGAAGCCTGTGCCCCCTCCCGCGATGCTTCTGAAATACATGATAGCTGGCTTCGCCTTCTCGATAAGAGAAAGTCCCGCCAGCGCAAAAGGTTTACCTTATTGATGCGCATAAGTACTTATGCGGCTGTGGCAATGTTTGCCGCAGCGATTACTTCTACCGTATTTCTCTATTCTTCAAGGGAACATGCTGACCGGATTACCAGTTATGTAGGTGGGGACGGGCTTGAAGCGGATGTGGTTGTCTTGCCGGACGGAACCCGCGTCAGTCTCGGAACCCGGACTTCTTTCTCCTATGATTCCCGTTATGGTAAATCCGAACGTATCGTGTATCTGGAAGGGGAAGCCTATTTTGAAGTCGCCAAAGAGAAAGATAAGCCTTTTATTGTCAAAACGAACGAACAATCTGTCGAAGCGCTCGGGACGAAGTTCAACGTCTCCGCTTATCCGGCCGATTCGCTCCTGACGACAACATTGCTGGAAGGTTCTGTCCTGCTGACTACGCAGCACCTGTCACACCCTACGATCCTGAAGCCGAACGAACAGTTTGTCTATAACAAAAAAACGCAATCGGCCCTCCTGCAACAGGTCGACGCCAATCGGTTTGTCTCGTGGACAACCGGATATTATTATTTCCCCGAACAAAGTCTGGAAGCTATCCTGTACCGGTTGAGCCATGTCTACGGCGTGCAGTTCACTGTCAAGTCGGAAGCGTTGAACCACCGGAAATTTACCGGGACTTTCTATCGCGGGCAAAGTCTCAAGGACATCATGGAGATTATCCATCTGTCGATCCCGATCCGGTATAAGATCGACGATCATCACGTGACAATATCGGAAATCTAAATAAAAACAAATTGCTAATCTTTGTAGGAAATATGAATACCAGTTAGTAGTAAACAAAAAAGAAGAGAAAATCTTGCCGGATCTTCTCTTCTAAAGTGTGAACAATTAAACTCCCATTGCCGTGGGATCGTGTTTAATCTTAAAAACATTCAAAAATATGAATAATCAACGTATAGTTGTTTCTCTTAACCTGAAAAGAACTATAAAAATCATGAAATTAACCGTGTTAATGTTGGCTGTTTGCTTGTCGAGCGTGGTTGCTTCCACCTATGCACAAACTGCCACTCTAAATGTTTCAGCTAAGAATGAGACGTTAGAAAAAGTGTTGAAACAGATCGAAAAGCAGTCTGAATTCCTGTTTTTCTATAATCTGGAAGAGATCAACAAGAATGAAAAGATCTCTATCAATGAGAAGAATGCTACCATTCAGACTGTCTTGGACGCCATTGCAGCTAAAACAGGTTTGAAGTACACGATCAAGGATCGTCACATCGTCCTGACTTCCGAAGTCGCTCCGGCGTCTGCCGCTGTCGCACAACAGGATCGTAAGGTGACCGGTACTGTAAGCGATGCTTTCGGCCCTGTTGCCGGTGCGAACGTCATCCAGAAAGGTACGACCAACGGTACGACTACCGATATGGATGGTCACTTCTCCATCGAAGTGCCGGCCAATGCGACTTTGCAGATTTCCTTCATCGGATACATTCCGCAGGATATCGCTGTGAAGAACCAGAGTGTGATCAACGTCCTGTTGAAAGAAGATACGCAGGCTCTGGAAGAAGTGGTGGTTGTCGGTTACGGTACGATGAAGAAGAAAGATATGACAGGTGCGGTTTCTTCTGTCAAGATGGACGACAGCCCTGTTTCGACAGTTGCTTCCGTGGGGCAGGTTTTGGCAGGTAAAGCTGCCGGTTTGCAGGTGAATACAGTCAGTGCGCAACCGGGTGGAAAGACTAATTTCCGTATCCGTGGAGCGGCTTCTTCTGATATTGCGGGGAATGACCCTTTGATTATCATTGATGGTTTTCCTGTCAGCAATCCGGGTGATGTAGATGGAGGATATTATAAATCGGGTAGCCAGGATAATATTTTAGCATCGATCAATCCGAACGACATCGAATCTGTAGAAGTATTGAAGGATGCCAGTTCGACTGCTATTTATGGTTCTCGTGCCGGAAACGGTGTGATCATCATTACGACGAAACGAGGAAAAACCGGTGCTCCGGTCGTGCGTTATTCCGGAACTGCTTCTGTCCAGACGATGGCAAGGTCGTATGAAATGTTGGACGCAACCTCTTTTATGAATCTGACAAATGCCTATACTCGTGAGAACTGGATGTATGAAAATAAGATCGGCATATATGGAGGTATGAGCGAAGCGGATGCTTCATCGCCTTATGTACCTAAGTATTCAGATGCTGAGATTGCTAATCCTGTTCGCAATACGGATTGGCTGGATCCTGTACTTCGTACCGGTGTTCAGACATCCCATAACGTATCCATCAATGGTGGTACGGAAAATACGCAATATATGATTTCCGGTAACTTCCTGTTGCAAGATGGTGTTGTGCAGAACAATGGAATGGATCGTTACTCACTTCGTGCCAATTTGGATCAGCGTTTAAGCAAATATGTGAAAGTGGGTTTGAATTTGACCGCTACCCGCAGTCAATATGATAATGTCCCTCTGGGAGATGGCGATAGTGAAAATGCCAGTTTGTTGGTGGCTGCGGCACGTTTTAATCCGCTTATGCCGATTTATGACGAGAACGGCAATTACACGATGAACCCGGACGCTACTTTCTTGCCAAACCCGGTTTCCATGTTGGATATTACGGATAAAACGATGAAGGACAGATTGCTCAGTACATTCTATATCGATATTGAGCCGATTAAAAACTTGCATGTCAAAGGTAATTTCGGCTTAGACCGTAACTATCAGAAACGTAAGACGTATCTGCCTACAACGACTTTATACGGACAGAAGCAGAATGGTGCTGCAACCATTGCCCAGCAAGATAATAACGATTATTTGATGGAATTGACAGCATCTTACCTGAAGTCTTTCGGGGACCATAGTATCAACGCTTTGTTGGGACATTCTTATCAGCGTTTTGACAAGGAAGGTTTAAATGCCGGTAACAATGATTTCCTGATGGATTCTTTCTTGTATAACAATTTGGGAGCCGGTAATGCGGATAAGCCAACTGTAGGTTCGAATGCTTCCAGCTCAAAGATGTCATCTTTCTTTGCTCGTTTGAACTATACTTATAAAGATCGTTATTTGGTAACGGCTTCGTTGCGTGCGGATGGTTCTTCTAATTTTGCCGATGGCGAACGCTGGGGATATTTCCCTTCTGTAGCCTTAGGATGGCGTTTCTCTGAAGAAAGTTTTATGGAAAATCTGAAAGGTGTTGTTTCAAATGGTAAACTGCGTTTAAGCTATGGTGAAACCGGTAACTCGAATGTCGGCAACAAAGCCATGAGTTTTTATGGCGTAGGAAATAACAACATATTCGGTTCTTCTTCTACTCTGGGGGTTTATCTGACCCAATTGGGTAACCCGGCCCTGACATGGGAAACAAGTAAAGAATGGAACGTCGGTTTGGATTTGGGCTTTTTGAATAGCCGTTTCAATGTAACAGCTGAATATTTCCATCGTACAGTTTCCGGTTTGCTGGCAGAACGTCCTTTGCTTTCTTATAATGAAGTAAGCAAAATTGTGGCAAATAGCGGAATGACGGTCAGCCAGGGTGTCGAACTGACCATCAATACGAATAATATCCGGACAAAAGATTTCGAGTGGACATCCGATTTTACCTTCTCTTTATATCGTGATAACTGGAAAGAACGTATCGACAGCTGGGTTCCAAGTGCATGGGAATCTTATGATGGCCCGATGCGTTATCTCTCCGGATATGTTTCCGACGGACTTGTACAGCCGGGAGAAGAGGTGCCTTGGATGACGAATGCTCTGCCGGGACAGGTGAAAATTAAGGATATTAACGGATTTGTTTACAACGCAGACGGTTCTTATAAAGTAGACGAACATGGCATTCCTTTGAAGACAGGCAAGCCTGACGGAAAACTGGATGATGCCGATAAAGAAATTTATGGCCGTAAGGATCCGGGCTTTATGTTAGGATTTAACAATACGCTCCGTTGGAAGAACTTTGATTTTAATATCTATTTCTACGGTCAGTTCAACACTTTGTTGGATACAAACTACAAGAATTATTGGGTGTCTTATAATATTGGAGATTTACGCCGTGGTTATAACTTGCCGACTTCTGCAACAAATGTATGGAGTTCTCAAAATACGGACGGAACGATGGCCGGTTTCTTACAAGGGTACAGTTCTTATGGCACGGGAGATTATTATCTGGAAAAAACATGGTTTGTCCGTTGCCGCAATATTACGTTAGGGTATAATATCCCGATTGAGACATCTAAACATATTTTATCTAATCTGCGTGTATATGCGGATGTTAATAACCCGTTCATTTTTACGAACTATGATGGCATCGACCCGGAAACGGATAATTCGGCAAAATGGTCATACCCGAACGTTCGTTCATTCAGTTTAGGAGTTGATATTACATTCTAATTAATTATCGATAAAATAGCAAAATAATGAAACAGATATATTTATATATGTGTGCAGGACTGTTGGGGCTAACTACTTCTTGCATGGATTTAGAACCGGAGGATTATAGCCAGATCAATACGACTCTTTTCCCTCAAACGGAAAAAGATGCTTTGGCTTTGATGACTGCGAATGTGTATGCTACATTTAGAAATAATTCTTATGGTGGTATATTCAATAACGCTTCCGGTGTTCAGACGATTGGTGAAATGACAACAGATGTTGCAGCTTGTTGTTGGGGTGGAACGGCCTGGATCCCGTTGCAACAGCATACATGGGATCCGAATCATCAGTATTCGACGATCAATTATACGAATTTTGCAAAAGATTTAGGCAAGATGCTCTTAGTGCAGGATCGTATTAAGGATCTGCAACTGAGCGACGATATGCGTGCCCGGTTTGAAGCGGAAATTCATCTGGGACGCGGATGGTTAGGTTATTTGTTGTACGATTTCTACGGACCGGTTCCTTTGGCTACACTTGAAGAATTAAACAGTCCGTTGAACGATGTGGTTGTTGCCCGTGCTTCTGAAGAAGAAATGAAGACGTTTATTGAAACGGAGTTGAAAGCTGCTATTGCAAGTTCGGCTCTGCCGACAAAAGCATCAAAGGATGAATATGGCCGTTTCGATAAAGGTTTGGCTTATACAGTCCTGATGAAGTATTATATGTCTACGGAGCAGTGGAGCAAGGCTGAAGAATGTGGCCGTGAACTGATGAAGTCTGACTATGGATATGGATTGATGGATAATTATGCCGATATCTTCACGCTGGAAAATGAAGGGAACAAAGAGATCATTTTCGCCTGTGTTGAACAAAGAGGTATTAGCCTGCAGCTATGGCACGACCATGCGTTACCCGGTAACTTCCCGGTGCAGAATACTGCTATTCAACGTTGGGACGGTTATAAAGTGCCTTGGGCGTTTTACAATACATTTGAGAACGGGGACGATCGTCTGACATCTGCCTTGGTCGGAAAATATACGGATAACGCCGGTAATGTCATCTTTGACGAAGCTCTAGATAAGGTAAACCATACTGAAATTTATCGTCAGGGTGCTGTTCCTGTAAAATACGGAGAGGATCCCAACTCTACGGGTGACGGTAGCCAGATAGACTGGATCGTGTATCGGTATGCCGATGTTGTGACTTTGCTTTCAGAAGCAATTGTCCGTAATGGCAATGCCGTGACGCAGGAAGCTGTCGATTTATTGAATATGATCCGTGAACGTGCGAAACTACCGGCAAGAAAAGTTTCTGATTATGCAAATGTACAGGCTTTCCTTGATGACATGTTGTTGGAGCGTGGTCATGAACTTTGGTGGGAAGGAAACCGCCGTTCCGATTTGATCCGTCATGGCAAATTTATCCAGTCGGCGATTGATCGAGGTGAAACATCTACTGATATTCGTGAACGTTTTGCAATTCCTCAGGCCGTTATCAACGAGGGTAAAGGCAAGATCATTCAGAATCCGGGTTATTAATGTAGTTCGTATTTGATAATGGAAAGGCCGCGAAAAGAGCGGCCTTTCTTGTAAAATAATGATGATACATGAAAAACATAAAATATTATTTAGCAGTACTAGCCTATTTATTAAGTAGCAATATTGTTGAATTAAAGTCGCAGAATGTTTCGGGACGTTTGGAGCCGGCAATCCCTCTTCGAAATCCGGATAGAGGTTTTCATTTGGAGTCCAATTATTTTGTACATAATTATATCAATCCTTTCAATCGCTTAGAGACTTACCCCGGAGGATTTGTAGATGAACGCTTGAAGCGGTTCGGTGCGGAGAAAGACAGTATTACGTTGACACAGTTATATCTGTATTTATCCGATTATGTAGATCGGGATATTCCACAAGAGGCATTCGAACGGATGCAGGTGATTTTTGATAATTTGGAGGCAAAGGGTTTTAAGGCGATCTTACGGTTCGCATATAATTATACGGGTCTGAATACCTCCGGAGGCGAAACAGAGGCTATCATCTCTCGGCATTTGGAGCAACTCCGCCCTTTTTTACGGAAGAATTTAGGCTTGGTTGCAACTTGTCAGATGGGCTTTATCGGTGCATGGGGAGAGTGGCATAATTCTCCGTTGAGCAAAAATCAAGAGGCAAAAAATAAATTGGTCAATACATTATTGGATATTTTCCCGAAAGAGTATTGTTTGCAGATGCGGTATCCGAGGCAAAATTTCTGTTTCATTGATGGACGGTACTTATAGGGTTGCTATTTGGATGCCCGACGCACAATCGTCTTTGGTCCATCATCCGACTTATGATATAAAATGGGTGGAAAACCGAGGACTGCAACATCTGTATAATGAGAAAGCCGTATTAAATATAGTAGGCTTGTTAAAATGGTAAATCTGAAAATATTGTTTTATGAAAAATGTATATATAACTGTTTGTTTGGGATTATTAATGTCTGTCTTTTCTGCTATGGCGCAGGATTATCCCGCCAGCCCGTTGGAAAAAGAGGGATACCGTTTGATCTTTCACGATGAGTTCGAGGGGAAAGAGATCGACCGGGCGAAATGGATTCCGGAGTATCTGCCTTCCTGGCCGAAAGACCGGACTGTCTGTACACCGACATACGAAATGAAAGACGGCGTGATCCGGCTGACGATCGATCGGGATTCGAAGAACGAGTTTGATAAAGGGATGTATATATCGGGCTTTATGAGTGCCAGCCGTACAGGCATGCATCATTATGACCCGGAAAGAAAGGCGCTTCACCGGATTAAGACCGAAGCTACGCAGATCAACCAGTATGGTTATTACGAAATGCGGGCGAAGATGCAGGCCGGAGGCGGTGTGCATTGTGCTTGGTGGCTGATCGGCTTTGAGGATGATCCGAACCAGAGTTGCGAGATCGACATCTTTGAAATATTGGGAACGGATGTGGATCGCATCTGGTCGACCGTGCATAGCTGGAAAGACTCGACGATCCGATATCATACGGAACATCCTTGGTTTGCCAATAAGAAGTTGGCGGATGAGTTTCATGTATATGGCTTCGACTGGACACCGGAAGGCGTAACCGTTTATGTGGATGGCATACAGGTGATGACGCATAAGGCGGCGATCACGTATCCGCTGATCCAGATTATCTCTTTCTATGACAATCGGAAAGCGAAGAACGGCTGGACAGGGACGTACGATCCCTCTGTCCCGTATCCGAAGAGTTTCGATATCGACTATATCCGCATGTACAAGAAGATACCCGACAGCTGTCTGGCGGTACCGGAAAATGAACTGCGTATTACTGCAATCGAGCCTGCCCGCTTGCAGGTATCCGAAGGAAAAGCTACCTTGCGCGATATTGACGGACATGTGACACGCGAATTGTTGTACACGCCTTCGTTTGTGAACGTGCATTATAACGACGGGACGGTAACACAGCAGTTCGTGGAATGGGAACCGTTGAGCGATACTGCCTTCCGCCTGGTTCAGGATGCCGGGACCGTTATCGTGAACGGAAAGATTACCGGCCTGTCGGATGATTTGCTGAAAGGGCAGGAAGCGACATTGATTATAACAACAACTAAAAACGATTGATATGAAGAACATAGTGACCTTGGCTCTGGCTATCGCATTGGCACTTGGGTATTTCACCTCTTGCAACTCCGGTGTGCAGCATCGTACTTTCCGGGGCATTTATGCGGATGATCCGGCAGGTATGGAAGGACTGTATAATCCCGAAAGAGGGTTCCGTCTTGAAGTGGCGCTGGATGTAACGGAAAAGAACTATGTCTGGGCTCCCGAAGAATATCCTGATATCACCTCCTATCTGGAAGAGCAGTCCGAACTTTATGCATCCGACAGTGTTTCCCTGGTTCAGACCTATTTCTATCTGACGGGAGCAGTCGGAAAGGATTTGACAGAGGCGGATTTCCGGACGATGAATATTTTTCTTGATAAACTGCGTGAACTTGGCAAGAAAGCAGTGCTCCGTTTTGCCTACGAAACCCAATTTATGGGAAGGGCGGCAACGGGGCCGACGTTGGAAGATATCGTCCGTCATACGGAACAGCTCCGGCCTTTTCTCGAAAAGAATAAGGATGTGATCCAGGTCGTGCAAGCCGGTATGATCGGCGCTTGGGGAGAATGGCACAGTTCCTTTCACGGCTTGGAGAAGTCGGACGAGACGAAACGGACTGTTTTGCAACACATCTGCCGGATGGCACCGGAAGGGCGGGCTGTCCAGATACGGGTTCCCGAATATAAGAACTTGTTGGATCCGGTTTCGGATGATTATAAGCGTGTCTCTTTTCACGATGATTTTATTGTGATCAAGCAACATCGCTGGGATGGTGAAATGTCCGAAGGCACGCCGGCTTACGAACAAATTGTGCGTGAGTCTCCTTATCTTCCGGTCGACGGGGAACTGCCCTGGGGGACCTGGAGCATGAATGAGGACCCTGATAATCCCGAAGCCGGATGGGTGATCGACGGATTGCAGACGGCACGGCGCCTGTTCCTGCAACATTTCACTTCGCTTAGTGCGACCCATAACTATAAAGAAAAGAATACGAAAGAGAAGTATTCCATGATGTATTGGAAGGAAACCCCTGTTTCCGTAGAATTCCTGCGGGAAAACAAGATGCCGGTATCGGACGGATATTTCACCAGGAAAGACGGTTCTGTGGCAGAACGGAACGTATTCGATTATATCCGGGACCACCTCGGTTACCGTATCGAGTTGCAGGAGATGACGGCTCCGGCGACTTTGCTTGCCGGGCAGGCTAATCCGGTCGAGATATCTTTGGTAAACCGGGGATTCTCGACCTTGTTTAACGAACATCCGGTCTATCTGGTCCTGATCGACGAGTCTGGCAAGGTCTGCCATGCCGCCTTGACCGATGCGGATGTGAACGACTGGCAACCGTATGAGCCGGGTGATAGCGCATGTACTCCGTTGCTGCATACAATTTCGACCGATCTGCAAATTCCGGCAGACCTGGAAAAAAGGACGTACCGCCTCGGCCTATGGATTCCGGACGGTTCCGCTCGTCTGCAGTATGATAACCGTTGCGCGATCCGTTGCGCGAATGGCGATACGCAATGGTGGGTGTCGCCTGACGGAAAGTATGGTGTCAATATCTTAATGAATAAAATCTCTATCAAATGAAAATCATCCATATCCTCGGCTTGCTGCTGGTTGCGCTTGCCGTTAAGGCGGCTTCCCCTATCGAAGGGTTGCTGGAACGTATCGACAAAGGTGCATCGCGTAAATTTGTGATTGAACAGGTCAAATCGCCTGCCGATTTCTTCGAACTCGACCAGAAAGGCGACAAGGTGGTGATCCGTGGAAACAATTATGTGAGTATCGCTTCCGGGTTGAACTGGTATCTGAAATATTATGCCGGGATTCATCTTTCCTGGAACGGCATGCAGGCGGAGTTGCCCGAAGTCCTGCCCGCCGTGAAGCAGAAGGAACGTCATGAGACGGATATGAAATACCGTTATGACTTCAACTATTGTACGTTTTCCTATACGATGGCTTTCTGGGATTGGGCGCGTTGGGAGAAAGAGATCGACTGGATGGCGTTGCACGGGATCAACCTGCCGTTGGCGATGGTCGGGACGGATGGTGTCTGGTACAATGTATTGAGCAAGTTGGACTATACGAAGGAGGAGATCGACGAGTTTGTAGCCGGTCCCGGTTTCCAGGCTTGGTGGCTGATGAACAACCTGGAAGGTTGGGGCGGTCCGAATCCGGACAGTTGGTACCGGCAGCAGGTCGCTTTGCAGAAACAGATCGTGAAGCGGATGCGTGAGTACGGTATCGAGCCGGTCTTCCCCGGATACTCCGGCATGGTTCCCCATAATGCAAAAGAAAAGTTAGGCTTGAATGTCTCCGATCCGGGTTTGTGGTGCGGATATCGTCGTCCGGCATTTTTGCAGCCGACCGACCCTCGGTTCCAGGAGATTGCTTCCTTATATTATAAGGAGATGAATAAGTTG
This sequence comes from Parabacteroides sp., assembly GCF_977054455.1. Lineage (NCBI taxonomy): Bacteria > Pseudomonadati > Bacteroidota > Bacteroidia > Bacteroidales > Tannerellaceae > Parabacteroides > Parabacteroides sp. The sequence continues at coordinate 107,516 of NZ_CDRTCT010000010.1, forward strand.
TACGGCAAAGCGAACTATTACAGCATGGACCCGTTCCATGAAGGCGGGAGTGTGGCCGGCGTGGATCTGGATGCGGCCGGCAAAGCGATTATGCAGGCGATGAAAAAGAACAATCCGGAAGCCGTTTGGGTGGCGCAGGCCTGGCAGGCGAACCCGCGTCCCCGGATGATCGAGAATCTGAAAGCCGGTGATCTGATCGTGTTGGATTTGTTTGCGGAAAGCCGTCCGCAGTGGGGGGATCCGGCCTCTACCTGGTATCGGAAGAATGGTTTCGGGCAGCACGACTGGATTTACTGCATGTTGTTGAACTATGGAGGAAACGTCGGGTTGCACGGAAAGATGAAACATGTGATCGACGAGTTCTATAAGGCAAAGGAAAGCCCCTTCGGCACGACGCTGAAAGGGGTCGGCATGACGATGGAAGGAAGCGAAAACAACCCGGTGATGTTCGAGCTGCTGACCGAACTGCCTTGGCGCTCGCAGCGTTTCGATAAGGATCAGTGGTTGAAAGCCTACACGGCGGCCCGTTACGGAAAGAGCGATCCGGCTGTTGAGGATGCATGGGTTCTGTTGAGCAATTCCATCTATAACTGTCCGGACGCGAATACGCAGCAGGGAACCCATGAGTCCGTGTTCTGTGCCCGTCCTACCGATCATCCGTATCTGGTTTCGAGCTGGTCGGAAATGGAAGATTATTACGATCCGAACGATGTGATCCGTGCCGCCGCCATGATGGTGTCTGTTGCCGATCAGTTCAAGGGAAACAATAATTTCGAGTATGATCTGGTCGATATCGTCCGCCAGGCAATCGCCGAGAAAGGACGTCTGACGGAAAAAGTCGTGGAAGCGGCCTTCGCTGCCGGCGACAAGGTTTTGTATAAGGATGCCGCCGACCGTTTCCTGCGCCTGATCCTGTTGCAGGACGAATTGCTCGGAACACGCCCGGAGTTCAGGGTCGGAACTTGGATTGGCCGGGCCCGCAGTCTGGGAAATACCTCCGAAGAAAAGGACTTGTACGAATGGAACGCCCGTGTGCAGATCACGACCTGGGGCAACCGGTTGGCGGCCGACGAAGGCGGCTTGCGTGATTATGCCCATCGTGAATGGAACGGTATCCTGAAAGATTTCTATTATATGCGTTGGAAGACCTGGTTCGACTATCAGACACGGCTTTTGGAGGGTAAAACTCCGGCAAAGATCGACTTCTATGCGATCGAGGAACCTTGGACAAGGCAAACAAATCCTTACTCCAACCAGCCGGATGGCGATTGCATTCCAACCGTAAAACGTATATTTGCCGAAATATTCGGCAACTGATGATTTATTGTCGTGAGAGAATTCCTGTTGTACTTTCTTTTAGGCACGGATTACTCTTGGTGGAACGGCTATAGCGCCTGCTATGACCTGAGTAATCCGGCGGCTGCCGAACATCTGAAACAACAGTTGCGCGGCATGCAGGAGAAATACGGGGCGGATGGTTTTAAGTTCGATGCCGGTGACATCGGCCATTATAACGACCCGGAACTGGAGTTTTACGATAAGTCGGCTACTTCCGTCGATATGTGCCGGTATTGGGCGAAGATCGGGTTGGACTTCCCGTTCAATGAATACCGGGCCGGATGGAAGATGGGCGGCGAAGCATTGGTCCAACGCCTCGGTGACAAGGATTACTCTTGGAAAGCAGTCGGTCTGCTGATACCCGACATGATGGCTGCCGGCCTGTTGGGCTATGCATACGCCTGCCCGGATATGATCGGCGGCGGACAGTTCGCTTCTTTCTTGGGGGTAGACCAGACGAAGCTCGACCAGGAATTGATTGTCCGTTCCTGCCAGGTACACGCCTTGATGCCGATGATGCAATTTTCGGTAGCCCCGTGGCGTATCCTCGATGCGGAACATCTGGCGATCTGCCGCGATTATGCCCGTCTGCATGAAAAGATGGGAGCATACATCCTCGAACAGGCGCATCATGCCGCAAAGACCGGGGAACCGATTATCCGTCATATGGAATATGCGTTCCCGCATCAAGGTTTCATCGATTGTAAAGACCAGTTCATGTTGGGCGACAAATATTTGGTTGCTCCGGTACTGACGAAAGGGAATACACGCAAAGTGCAGTTGCCAAAAGGCGTATGGCTGGACGATACGGGCAAAAAGTTCAAGGGGCCGAAAACGATCGACGTGGCGGCTCCTTTGGAACGCCTTCCTTGGTTTGAAAAAATAAGATAAATACGCAGAAAGTTTCCGGAAAACACTCTTTCCGGAAACTTTCTGTTAGGAAATTTATATTATCTTTATCCGCGAATAAAGGAACCATGGAAACTACCTCGGAGATAAAAGCTTTTAACAAATTGTTTGCCGATTATCACGGATTGTTTGTGCGTTTCGCCAATACGTACACACAAGATGAAGCGGCAGCGGAAGATATTGCTGTCGAGGGGATCATGTATTACTGGGAAAACCGCCACGCGCTTGCATCCGATTCGAATATCCCTGCCTATATCTTGGAAGCGATCAAACATAAATGCCTGAACTACCTTCGCCATCTTCGTGTCCGCGAGGATGTGGAACAACGCATCCAGGAACACCAGCAGCGGGTGAACGACCTGCGGATCGCCACCCTTGAAGCCTGCGACCCGCAGGAAATCTTCAGTTCGGAAGCCGGACGGCTCGTCGATGAGGCCTTGGCGATGATGTCCGACAAGACCCGCCGGATCTTTATCATGAGCCGCTATGAAAATAAAACCTATCCGGAAATCGCCGCCCATTTTTCGCTCTCCGTCAAGAGCGTGGAGTTCCATATTTCCAAAGCATTGAGGATCTTAAAGGTGCAGTTGAAGGATTATATGACTATCCTGTTGTTCATATGATTTAGGGGGTTCTCCGTTTGAAGTGCTTATTATTATAGGAAGTTTGAAAAACACATTATCAATTAAATAACATGAAAAAACAGATTTATTGCCTTTTATCTCTTTTATGGATCAGTTGCCTTTCCGTTTCGGCAGCCGATCGTTGGGTCATTAATCCTGCCGGTGGTATTACCTGGCAGATAGACGGACGCGTCCCGCATGAAGACCATATCGAAATGAGCGGGTTGAAAGTTTCGACCGTCCTGCGTTACGGAGTCGATGCGAACGGGGCTTTTCTGCTGAACAGGAGTCTGGTATGGCCGATGCTCCGCACGATCCCAAACAATACGCATGCCAGCCTGATGCGCCGTTTTGCCTGGGACGTGACGGATATGGTCGAAGTAAACGGGCAGTCGTTGCTGAACGAAAAAGTAAAAGAGGTCACGTTGAACGGCACGATGGTCGTGCAGAGCGAATATGTGCTTCCCCGCAAAGGCAAGCTCGGCCTGACCCGCATCCTGTTCCCTTCCACCAAGAATCCTGCTTTTTGTGAAAAATATATTTTGCGGAATACAGGCGAATCCGTCGTGTCGGTGGAAATCCCTTCTTCCCGTTCGGTGATCGGGACGGATCCTGCGAAAGGGGTGGAGGGTAGCTACAAGCTGGTTTCGACTATCAACGGACAAGCGGCCCGCCAGTTGCAACCGGGCGAGGAGTTGACCTTCAGCGCGACCTTCGCCGGATATAAGAAGGATGAAAATGAACAGGCTTTCGACATAGAGCAGGAATTGCAGGCCCGCCAAGCGTTGATTGCCGGATTTTGGGACAAGCTGGTCTTAGATACGCCCGATCCTGTCATCAACACGATGTTCGCCTTTGCAAAAATACGCGGTGCCGAAAGTATTTACGACACGAAAGGCGGCTTGATGCACGGCCCCGGCGGCGAATCCTATTATGCCGCTATCTGGGCGAACGACCAGGCGGAATATATCAATCCCTTCTTCCCTTATTTAGGATATGAGATTGGAAACCGCTCCGCACTGTGTTCCTATGAGCACTTTGCCCGTTTCATGAATCCGGAATACAAGCCGATCCCCAGTTCGATCATAGCCGAAGGCATCGACATCTGGGCGGGAGCCGGCGACCGTGGCGATGCGGCAATGGTTGCGTATGGCGCTTCCCGTTATGCTTTGTCATGCGGAGACAAGGAGGAGGCCGAAAAATTATGGCCGCTGATCGAATGGTGCCTGGAATATTGCCGGCGCAATTTGAACGAAGGCGGAGTTGTGGCTTCCGATGCGGATGAACTGGAAAACCGTTTCCCTGCCGGAAAAGCAAATCTTTGTACTTCTTCCTTATATTATGATGCTTTGATCTCAGCCGGTTATTTAGGAAAAGATTTGGGTAAGCCGGTAGCTGCCTATGCTCGTCAGGCTACAACGCTGAAGAAAAATATCGACCGCTATTTCGGCGGGACCGTCGAGGGATTCGATACTTATAAATATTATGAAGGCAACGATGTCCTGCGTTCCTGGATCTGCATACCGCTCACGGTTGGAATCCAGGACCGGAAAGATGCGACCATACAGGCTTTGTTCTCGCCGCGCCTGTGGACGGAAAACGGTTTGCTGACGCAGGCCGGAAGTGAAACATTCTGGGATCGTTCCACCTTGTATGCTTTGCGTGGCGTGTATGCTTGCGGCGAAACGGAGAAAGCCACAGATTACCTGAAGTTCTACTCTTCCCAGCGTTTGTTGGGAGAACATGTCCCTTATGCCATCGAGGCATGGCCGGAAGGCAGCCAACGCCATTTGTCGGCCGAAAGCGGTTTGTATTGCCGCATCATCACGGAAGGCATGTTCGGTATTCGCCCGACCGGCCTGAATTCATTTGTCTTTACTCCCCGCCTCCCGCAGGAGTGGGATCACATGAACCTGCGGAAGATCTGCGCTTTCGGAAAGGTCTTCGATATCGAGGTGAAGCGTGCCGGAGATAAATTGCAAGTTGCCGTTCTCTCCGACGGAAAAACGATCAGCAACCGGAAAATAAAAGAAGGTGAAAATATCCGGATAAAATTTTAGGGGGTTGCTTCCGGGGAGTGCTTATATAGTATATGGACAAAAAAGTATTACATCGGTTTTTTGCAGGGACAGCTTCTTTTGAGGAGGAAGAGGCTGTCTGCAATTGGGCGGATGCTTCTGATAAAAATAGGGAAGAGCTGATAAAAGAGCGGAAATATTTTGATGTGCTGTTGTTGCATCAGGCGAAAAATAGCCTTTCGGAACGGGCCGCCCGCCGTTTCAGTTTGCCTTCCGTTATAGGAGAATCCCTGAAGATAGCTGCTGCAATATCCGTTTTGATAGTATCCGCCTTGTACATATATGACCGTATGGCGAAGCCGGCTCCTGCGTTGGCGATGAACAAGATTTCCGTCCCTCCGGGTCAGCGGGCGAATATCACCCTGTCCGATGGGACGAACGTTTGGCTGAACGCTTGTAGCGAATTGACCTATCCGGCCTCTTTTAAGGAGGAAACCCGTAACGTCTCGCTGAAGGGGGAAGCCTATTTCGACGTATCTAAAGATGCGGAACATCCTTTTGTCGTACAAACGAATCGATACGATATAAAAGTTTTGGGAACGAAATTCAATGTCCGGGCGGAGGAGCTGAATTGTGAGTTCTCCGCTGCTCTGTTGGAAGGTTCTATCGAATTGACGAACAACCTGGAACCGGGATCGAAGCTTCGGCTTGCCCCTATGCAGAAAGCTGAATTGAGAGGCAATGATATGGTGGTCGAATCGATCCGCAACCTGGATGATTATCGTTGGAAAGAGGGGCTGATCTGTTTTGAGGATATCCGTTTTGCCGATTTGATGCAACGCTTTGAAAAGACATATGATATCCGTATCGTAATCCGGAACGAAAGACTGCATGACTATAAATGCAGCGGTAAATGCCGTGTCTCGGACGGTGTGGATTTCATCTTGCAGGTGTTGCAACGCAGTACGCGTTTTAGCTTTACCCGTAGTGACGATAACACGATTATCTATATCAAGTAAGTAACCTTAAATTAAAAACGAGAAATGCCTATGGAATGAAATAAAGCACGGAAAACAATGTAAAAAGGCGATGAATGTGCGAGATTCACCGCCTTGCAACTAACACATGTCTAACACAAGTATTAATCTTTAAATATCACAAAGTTATGAATAAAATACCTTTGTCGGGGTTTTGTCTCTTATTAAAATCACGGCATAAACATTTATTTAGGATTATGAGAATAACCTATATGTTATTATTTGCAGCCATTCTCTGCTTGCATGCAGAGAATGCGATATCGCAAAAGATCACCCTGCAGGGTGATAATCTTTCAGTGAAAGATTATCTGAATATTATTGAAAAGCAGACGGAATATCTTTTTATCTATGACGCAGGCGTGAATGTGAATAAAAGGATATCCGTTAATATGGTCGGTAAGTCCATCAAGGAGGTTCTGGATAATCTCTCTACCCAGTTGGGATTAAGTTATTCCCAAAAGGGTTCCTACATTGTCCTGTCGAGCCATAAGGCAAAGGATCCATCCGTCCCGGTCGTTGCCCAGCAAAAGAAGACAATCACAGGGGTGGTCACGGACGATCTGGGTGAACCGATTATCGGAGCCAACGTGATTGAAAAAGGAACTACAAACGGCATTATCACTGATATCGATGGCAAGTTTACGCTGGAAGTCGCTCCGGGAGCGGTCGTACAGATCTCATATATCGGTTATAATACACAGGAAGTAAAGGTCGGTAACCAGTCGACCTTGGCTATCCGGTTGGTCGAAGACACCCAGGCATTGAGCGAGGTCGTTGTGGTCGGTTACGGTGTTCAGCGTAAAGTGACGACTACCGGCGCCGTTACCAAACTGGAAGGGGACGAGATCAATAAGATGACCGTCGTGAATGCCACAAAGGCATTACAGGGTTTGAGCCCCGGTATCACGGTCGTCGACCGTGGCGGCGCTCCGGGTAGTGACGATCCTGAAATCTACTTGCGCGGTGTCGGTACGACCGGCAATGCCAAACCGCTGGTATTGGTGGATGGTATCGAAATGTCACTCAGCCAGATCCCTTCTTCCGAAATCGAGAATATCTCCGTCTTGAAAGATGCCGCATCTGCTTCTATCTACGGTTCACGTGCTGCTCACGGTGTAATCTTGGTAACGACCAAACGCGGCAAGGAGGGGAAAGTAAAATTATCGTACGACGGTACGATCGGTTTCCAGGACCGGGCGGTAAAAGCCGAGCAGGTTTCCGCACGCGAGTATATGACGATGGTAAACGAGGCGCTTGTCAATTCGGGAGGTTCGATCCAATATTCGGAGGATGATATCCTGGCAACGGAAAGAGGCGATGATCCGTATAATCATTCTTACTTGAACTGGGGGAACGAAGTATATAAGCCCACTTATATCACGCAACATACATTGAACCTGACAGGAGGAAGCGAAGTCGGACGCTATCTGGTCTCGTTTGATTATCTCGACCAGCCGGGGTTGGTTAAGAATACGGAGTACCAGCGTTACAGCTATCGTGTCAATACGGACTTGAATATCGGAAAGATGCTAAAAGTCAGTAGTGACGTGACCTATCGTCACATCGACCGTTTGTGGCCGGAATCTCTGGGAAGCGTGCAATATGAAGTATGGAGTATGCAACCCACCTCTCCTGTAAAATATGAAAATGGTGATTACCGGCTGGACAAGCAAAACCGGAACGCGATTTCCCTTATGGATATGGACGTGGTCGGGGAAGACCGTTATAACAAGGATATTGTTTACGGACAGGTAAAAGCCGATTTCGAACCGATCAAGGATTTGGTGTTTACGGGTATGGCCTCATTGAACGGTTCCTGGGACAGAAGAAAGATCCATTATAAGAATTATAAATACTACAATGAAGCCGGTGAACTGGTTACACAACGTAATAACCCGAACAGTGTAAAAGATTCACGTAACAACAGCTACCAGATGACACTCCGTTTCCTGGCCAATTACAAGAAGCGTTTCGGCGACGATCATGATCTGGCATTGCTCTACGGTATGGAACAAATCTCGTACCGCAACTACTATTCGATGGCTCAGCGTAAGGATTTGATCTCCGATGCTTTGCCGGACGTTTCTTTAGGTTCGGCCGGTAGCCAGTTTGCGGAAGGATATCCGACAAAGTGGGGCATCAATTCTTTCTTCGGACGTATAAACTACGGTTTCAAGGATAAGTATCTATTTGAAGCGAATATCCGTACCGACGGTTCTTCTCGTTTTGCGAAAGGCCATAAGTGGGGTGTTTTCCCGTCTTTCTCTGCCGCATGGCGTATTTCGGAAGAAGGGTTCATGAAGAATTTAGGATTTGTGGATAATCTGAAACTGAGAGCCTCGTGGGGACAGACCGGTAACGAACGTATCGATGCCTTCATGTATCTGCCCCAGTATAACACCTCGAATGTAGTTATGAACGGCAGCCTTGTCTCTGCGGTTTACCAGAAGAAGATGGCCAATCCGGATGTGACGTGGGAAACGGTGGAACAGACCAATATCGGTTTGGACTTCGGCTTCCTGAATAACACGATTTATGGTGAACTGGACTGGTACTCCAAAGATACGAAAGATATTCTGTTAGCATTGGGCATTCCTCATTTCATCGGTCTGGATGCTCCCGAACAAAACGCCGGAGTGGTCCGTAACTCAGGTATAGAAGCGATGGTCGGTTTCCGCAAAACATTCGGAGAGTTTACGTTCAACACCTCTTTCAACCTGGCTTATAACAAAAACGAATGGGTCGACCGCGGTGGCGATGACAAGAATATCAGCGGTTATAATATCCAGACGATCGGTTCGCCTTTGAACGCTTTCTACATCTATCAGGCAGACGGTCTGATCGCGAACGAACAGGAGTTGGAAGAATACCGCGCCAAATATAAATCGGACCCGCGCGGCATGTCCGATCTTCATGCCGGCGATGTGAAACTGGTCGATACGAATAACGACGGGACGATCGATCCGGACGACCGTCAGATCTTTACTTCCAACATCCCGAAGTTCACGTATGGATGGAATATCAGCGGCGAATATAAAGGGTTCGATCTGAGTCTGTTGTTCCAGGGATCGAGCGGCGCGAACCGTATGATGTACGGCGAATGGATCGAAGGACCGAGCTATGAGGCCTTCACCGGCGTCCATTTCCGCGACAGATGGACGGAAGAGAACCAGAATGGAAATGCCGAAATGCCCCGTTTGGAAGCGGCCAATAACCGGAACGCCTCTACTTACAACTCTTTCTTCCTGAAAAAGACAAACTATCTTCGTCTGAAGAACGCCCAGCTGGGTTATACCTTCTCGAAGGGCATCACGGACAAACTGAGAATCACGAAGCTGAGATTGTATGTCTCAGGTTCGAATCTGCTTACATTCAGTAGCTTGTATCAAGGTCTGGACCCGGAAGGGAAGAGTGATCGGATCAATGATTTCCCTCCGTTGAGAATCGTGAATTTCGGTGTGAACATTATCTTTTAATCTAAACTTATAAATAGAGCATTATGAAAATATATAAGAAATCGTTGCTATATGGGGCATTGGCTTTTACCCTTTGTATGGCAGGCGGTTGTAACAGCAATATCGATCTGGAGCCGGAAGGTATCATTACGGCAGACGGTTATTTCAAATCGGCAGAAGACTATGAAAAGGCGTTGACCGCCTTGTATGAGAGGCTGAATGTCGAAAGCTATGATTTATGGATGGATGGCGTGACGGATAATGGCTTGGTTACGCATAGTTGGAACAGGGGATATGATTTGGGACGAGGCATCGGAAGTACGGCTTCCTCTTTCCCGGCCGACAAATGGGATAAAGGATATGTTTCCGTCCAGCGTGCGAATAACGTGATCAACAACATCGATAAGTACCAGTGGCCGGGTGGGGAAAGCGATGCTAACCGGAACCAGGTTTTGGGTGAAGCCCGTACCTTGCGTGCTTATTTCTACTTGGATTTGGTTTCCATCTTCGGACATATCATGTTTTATACGGAAAATCCGGCTACGGTAGCAGAGAGTGAAAACGTTAAGCAAGTACAGGACCCGAAAGAAGTGTTCGATTTTATCCTGGATGATCTGGACAAGGCAATTGCCGGACTGCCGGACAAGCCCAGCAATAAGTCGAAGATCGGGAAACCGGCCGCCCGCTTGCTTCGTGCACGTGCCGCCGCTTATGCCGCCGGTTACCTGAATGATAAGTCTTATTTCCAGATCACGTTGGACGAAACGGCCCATCTGGTTGCATCCGCTCCGCAACTGGCCGATTTTGACAAGTTGTTCATGACCGGTTGTGAAGACCTGGACGAGGTGATCCTCGTCAGACGCTACTCGTTGGATGCGACGAACAGTTGGGGAAACTGGTATAACCAGTCTATCGGCGGATATTGCGTGACCACTCCGGTGAAGGCTTTGGCGGATGCATTCGAATATGTGGGTGAGAGGAACGAGGCCATGCCCTATCTGAATAAGGACGCCCGTTTTTACCAGACCATCTACGCTCCGGGCATGGAAATGCGCGGCAAATATTTCAATACGATTCCGAACAATGTGGTTGAAAAGGATGGCAAAGCCTATTTCGACCCCAATAAGGATTACGGGACTTTGCAGGACAAGGAAGTCAGCGTAGGCGATGTCTTGTCGGAAGGCGGTGGCGGCGAATGGAACAAGACGCCTACCGGCTTGTCCTGGAAGAAATATTGCCAGGAACCTGAAACCTGGACGACCTACAACTCGTTTATCATTTTCCGCTATGCGGAAGCCTACCTGTTGAGAGCCGAAGCGTTGGTGGAAACCGGAGGAAGTACGGACGAGGCCAAGTCCCTGATAAAAGTGATCCGTGACCGTGCCGGCAATACGAACGATATCGACAAGATGGTTGCCGAACGCTATAACGGCAGCCTCCGTGACCTGGTCCGCAACGAAAGGCGGGTGGAACTGGCGCAGGAAGGCCTTCGCTTTGCCGATATCCGTCGCTGGAACATCTTGCTGGATGTGATGAACAAGCCGATCGAAGGCATCGAATATCGCGACTTCTCAAGCGGGACGCCTAAACCTACCGTTCTGATCCCGGCAGAGAGAGATGCCTATACCGCAAGAGATTTCTGGTGGCCGATCCCGCAGGCTGAGATCGACTTGAACCCAGGCCGTATCACCCAGAACGAAGGCTGGAAATAATAACCGGTTCTGAATTATAAGGAAAAAGCGCGTCAGGACTATCCGAGGATACTCTGATGCGCTTTTTTTTGTAATTTCGCCACAAGCACGTAAATATAAACTTGAAGAAGATGAAAAATTCGATTACACTTGTTGCCTTGTTGTTAACCGCCGGATTTTTTTCCGCCTGTACCCAACAAATGCCTCGCGATACCCGGAGCCGCCTTTCCTTAGAGGGGAATTGGGGATTGCAACTGGAGACAGCCGGCACCGACTCTCTTTTCCTGCCCGGCACGACCGATATAGGGAAAAAAGGAACTTACAATACCGATATGACACTGACTACAGCCCTTTCCAGGGAATATCTGTTTGAAGGGAAAGCGTTGTACACAAAACAGGTCGAGATACCGGAAGAGTGGGGCGGAACAGCCGTCCGCCTGGTGATGGAACGCACGAAACCCACGACGATCTGGGTCGACGGAAAAGAGGCCGGGTCGAATAGCGATATCTCTACCGCCCAACAATATGACCTGTCCGCCTACCTCTCTCCCGGAACCCATACCCTTGCCATTTTAGTCGATAACGGGAAAGAGGCGGTTCCGGAAAAGGTCTACGGTTCTTCACATGCCTATTCCGCTTCCACGCAGACAAACTGGAACGGGATCATCGGTGATTTTTATCTGGAAAGCGCCCCTCTTTGCGGGATCGATGATATCCAGCTTTATCCGGATGCCGCGAAAAAGTCGGTGACCGCCAGAGTCACCCTCCGTAACCCGGATAAAGGGGCGGGAAAAGGGACACTCTCCTTCTATGCCGAAGCCTGGAATACGGATAAACAACATAAAACACCGGTACGGACGATTGAAGTGGACGGGACGAAACCGGAACAGGAGTTCGAACTAGCCCTGGGTGATGAGGCGTTGTTATGGAGCGAATTTGCACCCGCCCTATACCGTCTCTCTGTCTCGTTGAAAACAGATCGATCGGTCGATACCCAACAGGCGACTTTCGGCTTGCGCGATTTCAAGACAAAAGGACGCCAGTTTACCATAAATGGCAAGACTACGTTCCTGCGCGGGAAACATGATGCCTGTGTCTTCCCCTTGATTGCCCATACCGCAATGGATGTAGAGACTTGGCGGCACTATTTCCAGGTGGCGAAACAATACGGCATCAACCATTACCGTTTCCATTCCTGGTGTCCTCCGGAAGCTTGTTTCGAGGCGGCCGATATCGAAGGCATCTACCTGCAACCGGAACTTCCCGTCTGGGGAAACATCGATATCAACGACCGGGAATTATGCGATTATCTGTTGAAAGAAGGGCGGAACCTGCATCGGGCGTATAGCAACCATGCTTCTTTCGTCATGTTCGGGTTAGGTAACGAGATGTCCGGCGAAGAGGGGCTTGCCATGCTGATCCGGACCTTCAAAAAGGAAGACGACCGCCATCTCTATGCTTCCGGTTCGAATAATTATTTAGGTTTTAAGGGCAAACAGGCGGATGAGGATTATTTCACGACTTGCCGTGTCGGGCGTGAAGGCGAGAAGCTGTTCAACACGCATGCCCGCGCCTCCTTCTCGTTTGCCGATGCGTATGACGGCGGGTATTTGAATCATACGTACCCGAATTCGGAGATGAATTTCTCATCTGCCAATGATTTGTGCGATATTCCGATTATCAGCCATGAGACGGGACAGTTCCAGGTATATCCGGATTATGAAGAGATCAAGAAATATACGGGTGTGTTGAAGCCCCGCAATTTCGAAATCTTCAGGAAACGCCTGGAAGAGGCCGGCATGATCGGACAGGCGCACGACTTTATGATGGCTTCCGGCAAGTGGTCGGCTCTGTTGTACCGGGCGGATATCGAGATGAACCTGCGTACACCGGAATGGGGCGGTTTCCAGTTGCTCGATTTGCAGGATTATCCGGGGCAGGGATCGGCCTATGTCGGCATCTTGGATGCTTTCATGGAAAGCAAAGGGTTGATCGCGCCGGAGGAATGGCGGCAGTTCTGTTCGGAAGTGGTCCCTCTGTTCTGCATCGAGAAGTTCTGTTGGACAAACGATGAGGCACCCACCGGAGAGGTGGAGATTGCCAATTATTCCGAGGCTGATTTGAAGGGCAAACAATTGTCCTGGACATTGACCGACAGCAAACAACAGGTCTTGGACAAGGGAGTTTTGCCTTTGCAGGTTAAACAGGGAGAGTTGGCCAAGGCGGGTACTTTGAAGCCCTCGATCGCTTCTGTCCGGAAGGCGGAAAAGCTCACGCTTGCCTTGTCGATAGACGGCACGCCTTATCGGAATGAGTATCCCTTATGGATTTATCCGGCTGGTAAGGAGGTGAAACCTGCCGGCGATATTTGTGTGACGGATGATCTGGACGCTCATCTGAACTACCTGACGGAAGGCGGCAAAGTCCTTTGGTTCCCCCCGAAAGACAAACATAAGGACCAAACGGTAGGCGGGCTGTTCCAGACGGATTATTGGAATTACCGCATGTTCCGTTCCATTTGTGAGAACTTAGGACGCCCTGTCTCTCCGGGCACATTAGGGATTCTGACCGATCCTGCCCATCCGGCATTGGCTGATTTCCCGACCGAGTTCCATACCAATTGGCAATGGTTCCCGATCGTCAAGGAGAGTTATCCTCTGATCTTGGATCGTCTGTCGGACGATTACCGGCCGATCGTGCAGGTGATCGACAATGTCGAACGCAACCATAAATTAGGCTTGTTGTTCGAGTTCAAGGTCGGGAAGGGTAACCTCTTGGTTTGCATGTCCGACCTGAAAGCCGTGCAAGACAAACCGGAAGCCCGGCAATTCTACCGTAGCCTGCTGGAATACATGGAAACGCCAGCCTTCGCACCCTCTTACTCTTTATCCGCAAAGGATTTGCAAGACCTATTTACGGCTAAGGTGAAAGCGGGCGAGATGAAGAAACTGTTCAATATTTCGTCTTATAAGTAGCCTCGTTCCGTTAACAGGGAGAGTGCAAAAAAACAAGGCGAGGCCGCATCGGATTGAGGTACGGCCTCGCCTTTGTAAAAGTTCCCAAGGGGAACAGGCATGAAAACAGACATTGTCTATTATCATATTGTCACGTCACGCGCCTATGACGCTAAAAACGGATCCCGACCGACATCCCCGTTGTATAGGCCATCCCCGAACCGTTTCGTAGGGGGCTTGCCAGCATATTGCTTCCCAGGGTGAGCGAACGGGCTTTCTTTTTGTTCTTGATTGAAAAGACGAAAAGCGGAACGCTGGCGGCGGTTACGGCGACACCCGCAAATCCCAATACCATAAAGCGATACCGAGGGGTTGGACCATCCATATTATCTATGACATATCCCATAAAACCACTGATCACCATGACACTCCCGACGCCAAATGCCGTCCATCCACACGCTTGACATATTTTATGCTTTTTCCATTCGGGCGTCAGCTTGTAAGAAAATGGAATCGGGTACGCTATATTACCGGAAGACGTTGTAGTCCTACTTTCAGGGATGGAATGCGAAGCTACAGTATATATGGTCTTTTCTTGTCCGTATATACAGATTGATAACAATAAAAATCCGAAGATCAAAATTATTATCTGTTTCCCTGTTTGTCCGTCCTTTAATTTGATGTTTGCCATGATTTTAAGTTTTTAAGCAATACAAATATATGTTTTATTTATGTATGCCGGCTGGTAAACATCGTTATTCTATAAAAATCAGACTCAACGCCTTCAAATCGTCCGCCCCGATCAAATCCACTTTTTCCTGGATAAAGAATTTCTTGAACTGGGGCGTGTCCGGTGCACCCCACCAGCGGAACAGTTTGCCTTCCGCATGGCTCTGCCGGATATATCCGCGCATCTTTTCGAGCTTTTCGGCAGGTATCTCTCCTTGGCCTTTCCAACCGATGTATTGGGAATAATTATCGCTGATGACGGGCATTTGGGTGGACGGAATGCCTTTCCCCAAATCTTCTATCGTGCCGTCCAGGAAGATAAAACGGTTGTTCTCGGCGGCAATAGCCTTGCGGGGACTTCGGCCCGACAGATAGAACAACACGGCGCTTTCTTGAAGTTTGCCGTCTTTCTCATGGCAGAAAAGAGATTCGTACGGCGCTAATTTCCTTTTCAGGACGGGATACATCGCTTCGCCGTCTGTCTTGCAATCGACCATCAGGTAAAACGGGCGGTCGCTGTCCGGATATACTTTGCCGCCGTTGTTCGTGATCCGTTCGACCAAGGGCAGGAGGTATAGTTTCTCGAATGTGATATCGGGGTTGGGAGCGACCGAATCGTGGGAGACATACAGTTCGCCGTCGATTAGCCATAAATCCGCTTCCACACAATTGAATTGGAAGGAAAGGGCATCGAATAGCGGGCGGGGCCGTTCATAATCGTTGTGTGAGAAAGCATTGTAATGAATTGTCTGGGCTTCGAGCGAGCCGGATAACAGACTGATCAGCAAAATAATTACTTTTAGTTTCATATGGCAGATTCGTATTTTGATATGGCAAAGGTAATCAGTTTTATCCAATTCTCCGGGAATATTGTTTACATTTGCCGTGATCAATCTGATAAACCATGAATAGACGATTATTTTTTAAGAAATCATGCGCTGGGGTGTTGCTTTTGTCCTGTTCGGATTCCTTTGCCGTCGGTCTAAACCGGCAAAAGAACCTGTGTTTCGGCTTGGTGACGGATATCCATTTTGCCCATCGGAACGTACACGGAACCCGCTATTATGAACAATCCATCATAAAATTATCGGAAGCGATAGACGTTTTTAATAAGCGGAAATTAGATTTCATGATTGAGCTTGGAGACTTGAAAGATATGGGAGATACCCCTGAAAGAGGACAGACTTTATCGTTTTTGGATGAGATAGAAGCAAAGTTCCGGACTTTCGACGGCCCGGTCTACCATGTGTTGGGTAATCACGATATGGATAGCATCTCGAAATCTGAATTTCTTGCTCATACGGTCAATTACGGGGATGCGAAAGGAAAGCCTTATTATTCCTTCGTACGGAACCGAATTAAGTTTATCGTGCTGGACGGTAATTGCAACGAGGATGGTTCCGATTATGATTCCGGCGCTTTCGATTGGACCAAAGCGTTTATTCCAACTGCTCAGAAGGAATGGCTCCGGCAAGAACTGATGAAAGACGATTTGCCGGTCGTGATCTTTATCCACGAATTGTTGGATACTTTCTCCGGGATCGACAAGGAGCTTTGTATCGGCAATGCAGAAGAGATCGTTTCGATACTTGAGCAAAGCGGCAAGGTCGTAGCCGTTATCCAAGGGCACCATCATGCCGGTAATTATAGTTTCCGGGCAGGAATCCACTATTTTACGATGAAAGGAATGATCGAAGGGAGCCTTCCCGAAAATAACAGCTTTGCCGTTATCGAGATAGACAAAGACTTGAATATCTATATAGAGGGGTTCTATAATTGCGAGAATAAGGAGATGAAGCATAATCGATAATCAGTATGAAGAACTTCACAGACGAGAAGATTCTCCTTCAGGAGATAAAGAACGGAAACGGTGAAGCGTTCGAATTTCTGTTCAATACCTATTATCCCCGGTTACGGGGATATGCTGCTCGTTTTGTGACAGATGAAGAGGCGGTCCGGGATATCATACAGGAAAGCTTTTTGAGATTCTGGGAAAAACGTGATTTGATAGAGGCAGTTTCCATTTCATCCCTCCTTTTCGCAATGGTGAGGAATGCTTGTCTGAACTATTTGAAACATTTACAATTGGTGGAACAGCATAGTTTGGAGCATTTGGACGAGGTGGGTGGACGTGAAGAACTTTATTATTGGGATTTTAACCTGAGCCCGGAATATTCCCTCCTGTATAAGGAATTGCAACAACAGATCAGTCTTGTTATGAATGATTTGCCTTCCCGTTGCCGTGAAGTATTTGAAATGAGTCGTTTTAAGAAAATGAAAAATCGGGAGATCGCAGATGCTCTCCAAATATCGACTACTGCGGTGGAAAAACATATAGCCAAAGCCTTAGCACGCTTTTCCGCACATTTTAAAGACAAATATCCGTTGGATGTCTATATCGCTATACTGGCTTGGCTGCTTTCCGAATGAAATCTCGTTTCTTTTGTTTTGAGGATTTTTTTTCATGAAGGGGGTTGGGTAAAATTCATTTGAGTTGTTACATCATATAGAAAGCAAAAGTTATGAAAGAGCAGGAGATCGATAATCACCAGTTGGCAATACGTTATTTTGAAGGACGCATTACTCCCTCCGAAGAAGAGCTTCTTTTCCGGTTTTTGAATGATGCACCATCTAATGAAAGAACGTTCCGTCAATGGGAGGAAGAATGGATGCTTTCCTATAAACTGATTCCTGAAGTTTCGAATGAATGGAAACAGTTACAACGCCGAGTGCAGGTGCGTCAATCGTTGAATGGCACGTTTAGTACTAAACGCAGGCAATTGCAGCGGTTTATCGCGGTCGCTGCAATTGCCTGCGTGTTAGTGTTGGGCGGTATGTATGGTTTTCATTTTTACCGGAGTATGGAGCTCGCCAATAACCTGTTTGCTTTAGAAACGGCCTATGGAGAAAAAAGCAAACTGATACTGGCGGATGGAACGATTGTATGGTTGAATGCCGGTTCTTCTTTACAGTATGCTGGTAATTTCAATTCTAAAAACAGGGAAGTCTTGTTAACCGGCGAAGCTTATTTCGAAGTGACCAAACAGTCTGATGGAACTCCTTTTATGGTTAAAACGGATCAGTACAGTGTATTGGTGAAAGGAACAAAATTTAATGTATCATCTTACCCTGAAGATATTTCTGCTAAAACGACATTATTGGAAGGCTCTATCGATATTTTATATAAAGGGAGGCATATTCCGGTTGCACCGGGAGAATTGCTGAGTCTTGACAAACAAAACGGAAGTTTTTCCCGTCAGAGGGTTCAGGCATCTCAATATAAATCCTGGACAGAAGGGAGAGTTGAATATGATAAAATCACTCTCAATGAGCTGGCAGTCCGCCTATCCCGTAAATATGACGTTCAGATTCATTTGGGAGACGACTTGGAAAAAGATATAGCTTTCCGCGTATCACTTCGCAATGAAGAGACGGTCGGAGATGTCTTTCACGCTCTGTCCGAGATTATTCCGATCCGTTATGAACGGCGGGGGCGGGATATTTATATTAGAAAACAATAGCGCAATTGTTAATATATTATTAAATCTAATTCTTTAATTTATTGGTTTATGTATAGAAAACATGTAGGAAGGGCGTTAATCCTTGCCTTGATGCTTTCTGGGGCTACCTCCATGAATGCACAACGGATCACCCGGCAATTTAAAAATGTTCCTTTAAAAACAGTCTTGGCGGAAGTAGAGAAAGAACTGCAGTATTCCATCATTTACAAAAAGGATGAAGTGAATGAGAAGAAGCAGATTACGCATAATTTTAATGATGCATCCTTGGAAGAAGTGCTATCTGCCGTATTGGATAACGGATTGTCTTATTCCGTCCAAGGCAAGATGATCGTCATTTCCAAGAAAGAAGTCGCAGAACCCTCTGCCACCCAACAAAAGCAGATCATCGTAAAAGGCATCGTAAAAGATGAGAATGGAGAACCGGTGGCTGGTGCGAATGTGGTAGAAAAAGGGACGGCTAATGGTACGATTACGGATATGGATGGGATTTTTTCATTGTCGGTTTCGGAAAATGCAAAGTTGAGTGTGACGTATATCGGTTATCTGGATCAGGTTATTACGGTAGGGAAAAAACAAACTTCTTTGAATATCCAGTTGAAAGAAGATACGCAGGCGTTGGAAGAAGTCCTTGTGGTTGGTTATGGGACGCAGAAGAAAGTGACGTTGACTGGTTCCGTTGTAGCTCTGAAAGGAGAAGAAATCACAAAGAGCCCATCTATTAATATTGCTAATTCTTTAGCGGGACGTTTACCCGGTGTTATTATAAACAACCGTTCCGGAGAGCCGGGTAGGGATGATCCTTCTATCTTTATACGTGGAAAGAGCACGACGGGGAATGCATCTCCGTTAATTTTGATCGATGGAGTGGAAAGAGGAGGCTTAGGCGAATTGAACCCGAACGATATCGAGAATATCTCGGTGTTGAAAGATGCTTCGGCCGCTATCTATGGTGCCCGGGCTGCCAATGGGGTTATCCTGGTAACGACCAAACGCGGAGCAGAGGTGAAGCCTTCGATCAACCTTTCTTTTAATCAGGGCTTTTCTCAATCGACCCGGACTCCTAAAATGGCCGATTCTTATACCTATGCAAAAGTATATAATGAAATTGAAGAAGGAGAGGGCCGTTTACCTCGCTATTCGAATGAGGAGTTGGAGAAATACAGGAATGGAACAGATCCCGATTACCCTAATACAGACTGGTTTGATCAGATGATAAAGAACGTTACGCCTCAACACCGGGTAAACTTATCCGTTTCGGGAGGTAATGAACGGGTGAAATATTATTTGTCATTGGGAGAGTCTCACCAAAGCGGTCACTTTAAAGAGGGAACGACAGGTGTCCGTATATACAATCTTCGTTCGAATATAGACGTGCAAGTGACGAAATACCTGAAGGTAGGAGTTGATCTGGCCGGCAAAATAAATGACAGCCACTATCCGGTAGGGGGGACAAACGATATATACAGCCACATCTTTTTGTATTTGCCTACCTGGCAGACGTATTGGCCGGGAACGGATAAACTGATGCCGAACAGGGATAGTGAGAACTTGATGAATCGTGTTGGCGATGCTTCCGGTTATCAGGATTTGAAAACAACAGCAATGCAATCGACACTCTCTTTTAAACTGGATATCCCTTGGCTGAAGGGCTTATGGTTAGATGGTATAGCCAGCTATGATGCGTCTTTTGTACGAACGAAAACTTTCAACACTCCGGCGTATGTCTATTATAAAGATGACCAGACCGGTGAGTTGTATAAGGGAGTTTCCGGTAAGACTCCGAATCAGGCCAACCTGAATCAGAAATATGAAAATCCGACAAATATGTATTTAGTTGGAAAGATTAATTATGATCAGACATTTGATGTTCATCATGTAGGAGCGATGCTAGGATATGAACAGACCCAAACAAAAGGCAATTTCTTAAATGCTTATCGGAGCGACTTCATCTCGACTTCGATACCCGAGATATTTGCAGGTAGTAGTGATAAAAATAAACAATCGAATGACGGTAGTTCTTCTCAGAGTGCCCGCCAAAATATTTTCGGTCGTTTTTCTTATGATTATGCCGGTAAATATATGGCTCAGTTTACGTTTAGACGTGACGGTTCTCCCAACTTCCCGGAAAATAAGCGATATGGATTTTTCCCCAGCTTTTCTTTAGGTTGGAGGATCTCCGAAGAATCTTTTATGAAAGAACTGACTTTTCTGGATAATTTAAAGTTCAGAGGTTCTTATGGCAAGATGGGTAATGATTTGGTCGATCCGTTCCAGTATCTGACGACTTATAAGTTCGACAGTAACTATGTTGTAGGAGGAAATGATGTGACCGGTCTTGTCCAGAACGGTGTCCCAAATCCTAACATCACTTGGGAAGTGGCGAAAACGTATAATATCGGATTTGATTCCAGATTTTGGAATGGATTGTTAGGGGTCGATTTTGATTATTTTAAAACCCGGCGTTCCAACATCCTGACAAAGCGAAGTGCGATTATTCCTGATTATACAGGTTTGAAGCTGCCGGATGAAAACATCGGGATTGTAGATAATCAGGGTTTTGAAATGGTTGTATCGCATGAGAACTATGCAAATCCGCTGAAATACCGTATTGCGGCCAATGTCTCTTTTGCAAGGAATAAAGTTATTTTCAGTGATGAACAACCGGCGGCTGAACCGTACCAATATGCAACCGGGCGGCCGATAGGTTCCGATTTATACTATCATGCTATCGGAGTTTTTGAATCGGAAGATCAGATTGCTTCTTATCCGCATTTATTGAACACACAGCCTGGAGATCTTATCTATGAGGATGTCAATAAGGACGGGGAAATCGACTCGCGAGACCGTATCCGCGTGAACCAAACAAATACGCCGGAAATCGTATATTCAATAAATACTTATTTCGAATATAAAGGGTTTGACTTGTCTTTATTGTTTCAGGGGCAGGAGAATGCAAAACAATATTTTGGAGATTATTTCCCTTGTATGAGTTATTCTTTGGGTAATTTTTTGGAATGGAGGGCGGAAGATCGCTGGAGTCCCGAAAATACGAAGGCAACAATGCCTCGTGGTAGTTCAAGTACATCTAATAATAATACGGAAAAATCTACTCAATGGTTGTTTAATGCTGGATTTTTACGATTGAAAAACTTAGAGTTCGGATATAATCTTCCTAAAAATATTTGTGAGAAATTATGGGTTCAAAACCTACGGCTTTCTTTTAGTGCGAATAACTTATTTATTATTTATGATCATATGAAGGATTTGGGGTTTGATCCAGAAACTTCAAATTATTGGTATTATCCGCAACAAAGGACTTATAATTTTGGTATCAATTTAACATTCTAAATATTAACAGAAAATGAAAAAGATAATATATATATTATGGGCTGTTTTAGCTTGTACATCTTGTGACGTATTGGACTTAAAACCCTTGGATAAAGTCTCTGAGGCGGATGTATGGGAAGATAGTGCATTGATCGAACTTTATGTAAATGCTTCTTACAATTCTATTTATCATGAGTTTGGCCAGGACATGATTTGTGCGGCAAGTGATGAAGTCTATTGTATTCATAATTGGTATAATCAATGGATTATACAAAAAGGGGAATTGACCTCGGATAATGTGGTTAACCTTAGCAGTAAAATGAATTTTTGGGGGGCTGCTTATACTTCTGTTCGTTCGATCAACATTTTTTTTGATCGCATAAATGATGCACCGGTTGAGACCTCAATAAAAGATCGTATGATAGGTGAAATGAAGTTTATTCGCTCTTTTGTATATGCTAATCTGATTTGGAGATATGGAGGAGTTCCCTTGATTACGAATGTTTTTGATTTGAATCAGGATTATACCGTATCTCGTGATTCTTATGATGATTGTGTGGATTTTATTGTGAAAGAGTTAGATGAAGCGATGGCATTGCTTCCTGCTAAAATGGAAAGTGATAGTCAGGGCAGAGCTTCTGGTGATGCGTGTAAGGCGCTAAAAGCAAGAGTTTTGCTTTATGCGGCAAGTGAGCAGAATAATCCTGAGCATTCTAAAGAAAAATGGGAAAAGGCAAAAGATGCAACAGAAGCAGTCTTGAATGCTGATTATTCGTTGTGTGCTGATTATCAGTCTGTTTTCCTGCAAGATAATAGTGAAATAATATTTGCTCGTTATTTTACACAGGCAAATTCTACGGATTTTATGCTATTTAATGGGCGGAATGGATCAAATGGCTGGACTGGTCAAAATCCGACACAAAATTTAGTGAATGCATACGAAATGAAGAATGGTGAATTACCTTATTTAAATGAAGAGTTACCGTTACAAGTGAATCCAACATCCGGTTATGATGAAGCAAATCCTTATGTGGGACGCGATCCCCGTTTTGAAGCTTCTATTCTGTATGATGGTTCTATGTGGGCCGGGAGAGAAACCGAAATGTGGCACGGTGGTCTGGATTCTCCGGAAAGTAGCATCGGTTCATGGAATGCCTCTAAAAGCGGTTATGCGTTTAAAAAGTTTATGGTTGAATCGATTCCTCCTACAGGCTCTTCCGTCAAGCCCGAAAATCCCTGGATCTATTTTCGGTTGGCAGAGTTTTATCTGAATTATGCTGAGATTATGTACGAATTGGGAGATGAAGAGACTGCCCGGGAATATATAAATAAGGTGAGGGGACGGCAGAGTGTACAGATGCCTCCTGTTACTGCCACCGGTTTAGAATTGCGTGATAAGATCCGGAATGAACGGCGTGTGGAATTCGCTTTTGAAGGACATCGTTTTTTTGATGTCCGAAGGTGGAAAATTGCAGATCAAACGGAAAGTAAAGCGTTATTAGCTATTGATATACAGAAATCGGAGGATGGTAATAAAATATATGAAACAACATTATTATTAAACAGAGTTTTCTTGGATCAGCATTATTTACTGCCGATTCCTCGTGCGGAGGTGGATAAGAGTAATGGATGTTTGGTTCAAAATCCAGGATATTAATATTTAATTGTTATAAGATGAAGTATTTGATTTATATTTTGTTCTCTGTATTACTGGTTCCCTTATCAATGAAAGCCCAATCTCGTATCGATCGGAAAGCGATGGTTGACAGGCACAAAGTTGTTACGACAAAAACAAATCCCCAGAGTCCCGCCCAGGTGGGAAATGGAGAGTTTGCTTTTGGAGTGGATATTACCGGGCTGCAAACATTTGTTCCGTTTAATACGATGGCGCAATGGAGCTGGCATAGCTTTCCGTTACCTGAAGGTCTGTCTGAGAAGGATTATAGGCCGGTCTCGATAAACACGTATGGAAGGCAAGTCGGTTACGACTTGCCTAATCCCGACCAACCGGAACTATCCGCCTGGCTGGCCGCAAATCCGCATCGTTTCAATTTGGGACGTATCGGTTTGAAATTGTTATTGTCTGATGGGACGAAGGCTGGTCCTGATGATATACGGAACGCTGTTCAGGAAACAGATCTGTGGAAGGGCATTATTACAAGTCGCTTTGAGTTGGAAGGTATACCTGTAGTAGTGAAAACGGCATGTCACCCGGATTTGGATATGATCGGGGTGGAAGTGAAAAGTGATTTGATACGGAAAGGAAGACTTACCGTATTTATTAACTTCCCGTATGCGGACAGGAATCAGGGTGCTGCCTATGTCGGAGTATATGATCAACTGGAAAAACATCATTCCTCGATAAAGAAGCAAACAGGGCAGTCTGTCCAGATCTCTAGGGAAATGGATGATACTCATTATTCGACTATCCTGCGATGGAAGTCTCCGGCACAGTTCTCTCCAACCACTCAGGAGAATCCCCATTATTTCGAACTTAGGCCTTTTGATACGGATAAACTCGATTTTACCTGTCTGTTCACGCAGGAAGAAGAAAGAACCTATTTGGATGAGAATGTGTTTGAGGCAAGTATCAGGGCTTGGGAGAAGTTCTGGAATTCAGGAGCTGCTATCGATTTGTCGGAGAGTTCGGATCCTCGTTGGAAAGAGCTGGAGAGAAGGATTGTCTTGTCACAATATGTTATGCGTGTAAACGAAGCCGGTTCATTACCTCCGCAAGAAAGCGGGTTGGTCAATAATGGATGGTATGGCCGTCTTCATTTTGAAATGATCTGGTGGCATGGGGTACATTATGCTCTATGGAATCGGTGGGATTTGTTAAATAAAAGTCTTGAGGTATACAAGGATTTTTTACCGACTTCCCGTGAAAGAGCTGCAAAACAAGGATACAAAGGTGCTCGATGGCCTAAGTGTACAGCTGGTTTTGACCGAGATTGGCCTCATATTATCCATGCTACGTTAATCTGGCAGCAACCTCATCCCATTTATTTTGCAGAATTGGATTATCGGTTGCATCCAACACCTGAGACCTTGGAGAAATGGCGCGATATTGTATTTGAAACGGCCGATTTCATGGCAGACTTTGTCCATTACGACAAACAGAAGAATCGTTATGTATTAGGTCCTCCGGTATTTATCGTTTCTGAGAATACAGATCCTATGCAAACGGTTAATCCGGCTTTTGAATTAGGATATTGGCGTTTCGGTCTACGTGTTGCCCAGACATGGCGCAAGCGTATGTCATTACCGGTAGAAAAGAAGTGGAAAGATGTGGAGGACAAGTTATCTCCTTTGCCGGTAAAAGATGGGGCCTACACGACTTATGAGGATATTCCTGATATGTGGACTAAATATACATTTGAACATCCTGCATTAATAGGTACTTTGGGTATGTTGCCGGGAGATGGTGTTGACAGGGGTATTTTTACACATACATTGGATAAGGTTTCTGCGGTATGGAATTTTAATCATGTTTGGGGATGGGATTTCCCTATGTTGGCAATGGCGGCTGCCCGGAGTGGTAAGCCAGCTTTGGCTCTTGATTATTTGTTACATTCTTCGCTTAATTTCCAATTTGACGAACATGGATTGGCCACTGGAGGTCCATTCCCTTATTTCCCTTCTAATGGAGCATTGCTGACTGCAATAGCAATGATGGCCGGAGGATGGGATGGCTCTACAGGAGATTTTCCGGGGCTCCCAAAAGATGGGACTTGGACTGTAAAAGCGGAGGGCTTTGTTTCAATGCCTTAAAATTCTTATTGATCGCATATAAGAGAATACACGAACTTTCTCTTATATGCGATGATTGTTTTTCCCAAAGGCAAGCATAGCTATCCCAAAGGAATATTTCACTTGGACTAATTTTTATTCCTCAATTTTTTAATCTCTTTGTCAAAGTCGCTCTCCAACAAATTCATTTCGCGTTTGCGGTAGATTTCAAATTCTTTTTCTGCTTTTTCAACCGCCTGCTTATGCGAAATGTTTCCCTTGCCAATCAAAACTTTCCGTTTATGAGTAATAATCTGATTATCTAAAGCCTCTATCCAGTCTTTCATCGTCATAGGATTCATCTCCAATGCTTGAAACTCTGCAAAATCCAAGAATCCGGAAACAAGTAGATTAAGGCGTTGCAATTCTATTTCAGTCAAATAGTTTTTGGCTATTTTTACATCATCTTTGGTTACATAGTTCCCTTTGAAGTTAGTCATTCCGACAAAAGGTTTTTCATTATCCACACGATTGTATATGATTTCGGCAGCGGTATTTTCATGAACAGCGTAATGCAGCTTATTTTGTACAGTGGCGAAGAATATTTTGGTCATTTCACTGCGAGGATCATAGTCTGTTGCAGTAGCATAAATATCCGTAACCTGTTGGTAAAAGTTACGTTCACTACTACGAATATCCCTGATGCGCTGTAATAGCTCTCGGAAATAGCGATTTCCTCCCTGCTTCAACCGCTCATCATCCATGGCAAACCCTTTTTGGATATATTCGTGAAGCCGCTGGGTAGCCCACCGGCGGAATCGTGTAGCCACCTGTGACTGGACACGATAGCCCAAGGCGATAATCATATCAAGATTGTAGTGGTCAATGTTACGTTTTACCTGTCGATTGCCTTCTTGACGAACTAACAAGAATTTCTTGTTAGTTGCCTCTATGGTAAGTTCGCCATCTTTATATATGTTGTCTACATGCTGGCTGATATTCTGTTGTGTAGTACAGTATATGTCTGCTAACTGATTTTGTGTCAACCACAAATCTTCATCTGCAAATCGTACTGAAACACGAGTTATTTCGTTATCGTCTTGATAAAGTATTATGTTGTTTTCGTTGTTCATTAGTCTATTTTTTTATTCGAATGTTGTATATTTGTCTGGCTATCTTCAATGTACATTGCCATTGCAATTCCGGCAAATTTTACAGAATTTTCCATGCCGGACTTCATCAAATTGATTTATCGCTGCATCGACAAGTTTTACCATGTCTTCCTATTCAGTATGCGGACCGAGTTGAAGACCGCCAGCAGAGCGACACCGACATCTGCGAAGACTGCTCCCCACAATGTGACGTATCCCAATGCGCCTGCCAACAGTACGATCCCTTTTACGCCAAGTGCCCCTATGATATTCTGACGGACAATCGTACGCGTCTTGCGTCCGATCGTGATGGCGGTCGCCACCTTGGACGGCTGGTCGTTCTGGATAACGACGTCGGCACTCTCGATCGCCGCATCCGAACCGAGTCCGCCCATCGCAATCCCTACATGGCTTAGAGCCAATACCGGAGCATCATTCATGCCGTCTCCGACAAAAGCCACGGTTTTGCCCGGCTCTTCAACCATTTCCCGGATATGTGCCGCCTTGTCCTCCGGCAACAGGTTCCCGTATGCCCGGTCGATTCCTAAACGTCTGGCAAAAGAGGCGACAATCTCTTTTTTGTCACCTGACAGCAAACGGATATCCGTCACCCCTAACTCCCTCAGTTTGGCAATCGCCTCCACGGCATCGTCTTTCAACGTATCGGACAATAGCAGATGGCCGGCATATTTCTTATTGACGGCACAGATCACTACGGTCGCCACCTTGTCGGACAACTCTTCGGGGATGGAAATCCCGCGCTCTTTCATCAGGCGGATATTCCCGACAAGCACTTCCTGCCCGCCGATGACAGCCTCCACGCCGTGTCCGGCTATTTCATGCATCTCCGAGATATTGGCCGCAGATACATTCTGTTTCTTTGCGTATCGGACGATCGCCTGTGCGATCGGGTGAGTACTTTTCTGTTCGACGGATAAAAGCAGGGCCAATACTTCCGGGCCGGGAATCCCGTGCGCCTGCATATCCGTCACGTCGAAGCGTCCGGTGGTCAATGTTCCTGTTTTGTCGAATGCAACGGTATTTATCCGGGTGACGGCATCCAGATAATTGCCACCCTTGAACAGGATGCCGGCACGTGACGCCGCCCCGATGCCTCCGAAATATCCCAACGGCACGCTGATCACCAAGGCGCACGGGCAGGAGATGACTAAAAAGACCAATCCCCGGTACAACCAGTCATGAAAGACGTACTGGAAAGAAGGCATCATCAGTCCGGCAAGCGCCGGAACCGTTACGATCAGCAGGGCCAACACGATCACGGCAGGCGTATAGAACCGCGCGAACCGGCGGATGAACAGCTCGGCGGGAGCTTTACGCTCGGCCGCATCTTTCACCAACGCTAAAATGCGGGCTAATGCGCTTTGCTCATACGGGCGGTTCACTTCGATGCGGACGGCTTGTCCCAGTACGATCATCCCCGCCAGGACTTCATCCCCTTTCCGGAGCGTGCGGGGCATGCTTTCGCCTGTCAGGGCGGAGGTGTCGAACGATGCTTCGGGCTCCTGCAAAATCCCGTCGAGCGGTATGCGTCCGCCCGGCTTTACCTCGATCCGTTCGCCTGTCCGTACCTCTTTCGGGGAGATATTGACATATTTCCCTTCACGGAATACATCCGTACGTTCGGGACGGACGTCGAGCAAACGGCTGATATTTTGTGATGCACGTTCGACTGCTTTGTTTTGCAACATTTCCCCGACCGTATAGAATAGCATGACAGCCACGGCTTCCGGGTATTCGCCGATGCTGAAAGCTCCGAGCGAAGCGACCGACATCAATGTGAACTCGGTGAAGAAGTCTTTTCGCAAAGCCTCGCGATAGGCCTCCCGCATGACAGGCAGCCCTACCGGAAGGAATGCCGCCAGATACCAGACGAGCCTTACCGCCGGCGAGAACCAGCCTTGTCCGGTATGCCCAAAAATAAGGCCTGTAACGAGCAGGATGAAGGACAGGACCGGCAATGCCACGTTCGGGCGTTCTTCTTCTCCTTTATTGTGTCCGCAACTGCATCCGCATCCTGAGTGGCAAGTTGTTTTAGCTTCCATGATTCAATCTGTTTTTATTATTCCGATGCAAAGAACTGAAGATACTTTTGCAACTCGATTGCATTTTACAGATCCGGGGACTTGCATGCCGGGCAGATCCCTTTGACCGTGTAGTTGATCGTATCCATGATGAAGCCTTCGGGCAACTGTACGACCGGGATTTTTTATATGATCCTGCAATATAAGAATCCGGGCGGCTGTCGGGCGTACGCCTTTATCTTTGAGTTTCTCTTCGCATTGTTTTGTTGACATGACTTTACTCTTTTTTCTCGACACGGTAAAGGTACAACAAAATTAATTCAATTGAGGTGCAAGCTTTTATTTTGATTATTCTGATATTTTTCGCTACTTCGCATTTGTTATGGAATTACCAGAGGAGCAAAATAAGTTAAGGGAGATCGCCGCCGGAAATGTGGAAGCTTTCGAGCATCTGTTTTTCCAGTACCAACCGAGGTTGGTAAATTTCCTTATCGGCCTGACGCATGATAGGGAAGTCAGCCGTGATATGGCCCAGGATTTGTTTCTCTCGTTGTGGAAAGACCGTGAAAAACTGAAGAATGTCCGTTCTTTCTCCTCCTACCTTTTCCAGATGGCGCGTTTTACCGTGTATGACTACTTCGACCGTCTCATTGTCTCGGAAAAATATACGAACGAATACCTGCAGGAAGCCTCCCCGGCCGAATCGGAGGAAGAAGCCTTGTTCGTCCGCGAGCTGCAATCGGTCATCAACCGTACGGTCGAGCGGATGTCTCCCCAGCGAAGCAGGATCTACCGGATGAGCCGTGAGGAAGGTTTGTCCAATGACGAAATCGCCACGCGCCTCGATATCAGTAAACGGACAGTGGAAAACCACCTGACCGCCGCCCTTGCCATTCTTCGCAAAGTCCTTTATCTGTTTTTTCTTTTGCACGCTTGAACCGCCGCCCGTATGCTTATCTTCTGCTGATTAGATGCAAGTGTAATCTGTTTTCCCCGTTGTCGTGTATATATTCGACATTGTCGAGAATATACACGGCATTGTCAAATATGATCTCGACATTGTCGAAAACAAATTACACTTAGATCAAAGCGACCATCTATTTGTATTGGTACGGCACCGAATGACTATGCATCTGGATGGAGATGTAGGGTGCGAGTTTCTGTTGTATCCTGAATAATTTGTTTTTGTAGTCGATCCCAATTTGCTGATCTTACTTCTTGATTTATTCCTGCAATAACCAGTCTATAATAGAGATGACTTGTATCGTATGTCCATCTTTCTCGATAGTCCTGGTGTCATCCATAGTTATTAAAGTAAGTTTCTCACATTTTAAGTCCGAAGATGCCTTGCACAATGCGGATGTTTCACGATTATAAGTCTTTGCAGAAGAAATATCAACGGATACTTGGACCAGTTCTCTGACTTTGTTCCCCTCGCATATCACAAAATCAATCTCATATTGTTCCCGATAATAGAAAATATCATAAAATAGGGGTTTGTTTCTTCTTAATAGCTCGACATAGGTGATATTCTCTAATTTCCAACCTAAGTTTTGCCCATTCATGGCATCATCCCTTTCAGTAATAAAAGCGGTATCAACTACATACCCTTTCTCATTTCGTATACGTTCTTTACTTTTAAATGAAAATTTGTGGATGCCTAATAAGAGATATGTCTTTTTTAAATAAGATACGTAGTTCTCTGCGGTATGTGAAGAACCAAAGCCGAAGCGTTCTGCAAGGTCGGCATATATAATCTCCTGACCAAAATTATCGATCAGGTGATTGGCAAGCATACGCAACGACTCCATATATCTGACTTTAAACCGTTGCTGTATATCTTTACGTATAATAGAGTCAAATAGCCCTTGAATATATCCACGACTGTTTTTTACCTCAAATAATTCGGGAAATCCACCCTTTTTGAAGTACTCCTCGAATGCAGCTTTCTTGAAAGCTACTCCTTTGGTTGAAATATCTTTAGTTTCTACTTTCCGATATTGGCAAAACTCCGTGAAAGAAAAAGGATAAAGTTCTATTTGATTATATCGTCCGGTAAGGTGTGTACTTAACTCGCTACTTAGAAGTTTTGCATTAGAACCTGTTATGATAAGATGAACCTTTTGCCGAAGTAGTCTATTTACAAAGAGAAACCATTCTGTGATATTTTGTATTTCATCAAGAAATAAATATTGGAAATCACCATATACCATATATATAGCTTCCAAAAGAGAGTTTAGGTCTTTGGATTTTAATTTATATAATCGTTCATCATCGAAATTTACATAAGCATAGGGTACACCCTTTTCTTTTAAAACCTTATGGCAGATTGTAGATTTACCACTTCGTCGCACTCCAATGACGATTTGTGCCAGAGGGCTATCTATGTCAAATAGGCTTTCTTCTTTCCGGGAACATAAGTCTTTGGGGTTGATCAACCTCAATTCTTCTTTTTGGTCAGCTATAATCTGTGCATATTCGTTGATGTTCATGACGGTATATTTTAGATATCACCTGCAAAGATAGTTCTTTTAGCGTCTAAACTGCACTATTTGTGCATTTTTCTATTTTCAAACTGCACTATTATAGTTAATATGTGTTTTCAAACTGCACTATTCTTTTTATTTGTATTGGTACGGCACCGAATGATTATGCATCTGGATGAAGATGTAGGGTGCGAGTTTCTATTGTATCCTGAATAATTTGTTTTTGTAATCGATAATCACGGTGTTCTCAAAGAAATAAGCATTCCCGGTTATCCCCCAGACATCAAAAGAACTGTAAATATTATCCCAAAGCCCGTCTTTGGCGTAGTAGACTTTTGAATTGTTTAGTACTTTTCCTCCGAACTCGATCGGCTTGTTTACATTAAAACCGTAAAATGTTATTTCTTGTCCCCACCACAAAGGGCCGCTTAAAGAGTCGGTAATGATAAGGTCCGATATGCTCCAGGCCCTTTCTTGTGTCGTTATTAACTGGAAAGGACTTGAACCAGTGTCGAACAATACTTTACATCTTCTTCCATCAATCTGTAAAGGCAACTTCACTTCCCCATATTTTGATTCAAATTTTTCAGCCGGTAGATTTTTGTATTCGTCCGGCAAGAAGTCTGTGATTGCAAGCCTGCTTGATTGGTAATCGATAATTAAGATTTTATCTTGCACGATGTCAGATGCGAGGGTCCCAATATGCTTGGGTGTATTTGAATGGAGTGAATCTTTAGGAATTTCATTCCCGAAATTCTGCTTGAATCCAATGTTGGCATTACTAAACTCCACTGTCCCTATTTGTAAGTGGACATTTTTATACATCCCGGTTGAATCTCTTTTGCTCATTAAAGACGGGACCTCTTCAAGATAAGGAGTGAAAGTATTCCCGTAAAAGACTGAATTATATGCTCCTAAATCAAATTGCATTGTAAATTCATACGGTAAGTCTTCTATTTTTACCGGGACATTTAAAAATGCTTTTTCAATATATATTCCGGAAATCGTATCACCCTCCCAGCTGAATGGAATCCATTGCAATGATTGTTTTTGCGAACAACTTGTGAAGATTAAAAGAAGGAAAACAAAAGTGATCCTTTGTTTGTGCAGGTTCATAAATGATGATTTTCGGATGATATTTATAAATTCGTTTTTGTTTATTTCAATGTTTCGTTATTCTTTGCCAATGAAACCAAGCCTCCTATGGCTCCTAAGTTCATGGTGTCGAGTGCCGAACTCGGTACGATTACCATTGATCCTTTTTCTTTTAAGCCTTCGAACAGCATATTCATTCCTCTGAGATGTAATGCCACAGGATTGTCGGTATATTTCTTACTGGCTTGTTCGAACTTTTCTGCGATCTCTGTTTCTGCCGTTCCCAAGATGACACGTGCCCTTCTTTCACGTTCGGCCTGCGCCTCTTTGCTCATCGCTTCGGCCAGGTCTTGCGGAATGGCGATGTCTTTGATGCCGACAGTCTGGCATGTGATACCCCACGGGTTCGTGTTCCTGTCTAAGACCTGTTGCAGATCTTCGGCTATCTTATCGCGTTCCTGCAAGAGGTCCGACAGTTCGTGCTTACCGATGGTATCTCTTAAGCCGGTCTGTGTGATATGTTCGATCGCTTTCTGGTATTCCTGTACTTCCAGAGCCGCTTTTTCCACGTCCCAGACGGTCCAATATACGACTGCATCGACATTTACCGGAACCGTATCTTTAGTCAGAGTTTGTTCGGCCTTGAATGCACTTACCCGTACACGCTGATCGATATAAGTCGATACACTGTCTATAACCGGGATAATCATAAAAGGGCCGGGACCTTTCAAACCGCTGTATTTCCCCATACGCAGGACTACCGCCCGTTCCCACTGGTCGGCAATGCGGATCGCAGAAGCCGCCAATCCGGAAAGAAGGAGCAGGAGGATGAATACCGGCATGTTTACAATCTGCAAAACATACAAAACGGCTGATACGATCACCAGTATCAGCAGAACGGAAAGGGATATGGGATTAAACCAACCCTTGTTAATTACATTTGCTGTCATATTCATTGTTTTTTGAAAGTTTCGATATCCTTTAATTCTCGAATAACCTCGTCCAGGCTGAAGCCGTAACTCAGTATAACAGAAGAAAATTGCGTACAAATTTCTTTCAACTTGTCTTCCCGCTCTTTTTCCGGTACCACATGGTCTGTTCTGCTAATAAATGTTCCGGTCCCTTGTTGAGTCTCCAAGATATTCTTGATCTCCAATTCTTTATAAGCCTTGGATACCGTATTTAGATTGACCTTCAACTCTACGGCAAGTGCTCTGACCGTAGGAAGCTGTTCACCCAACTTGAGTTGCCCGGATGCTATGCCAAACCTGATCTGATCAATGATCTGACGGTATATCGGCATACCGCTGGAGTAATCTAATAAAAACTTGATCATATAATTTTATATTATGCTATATGAATATTGTACTATTATTATAGTACAAATATACAAGAACAAATTATTCCACAAAAACTTTTTATGGAAATAGTTAAGGTGCATGGATGAATTTCGCAGGGAGGCCGTATATAGGAGCTTTTAATGAGTGATATATAATATTGATTTGTAGTGTATTAATGGTTTCTGTATATTTCTATTTGTGTGGAATAGTTTCTGCCTCTTGTCAAAAAACAAAAAATCCTTGATAACATCGAGTTACCAAGGATTTTGTTTTCAGTGATCCGCTTGGGATTCTCCAAACGGAGTTACCACGCTGATATTTAAAACTTTATATTTTTAGCTTCAAGCATATCCCATGAATTATCCCACTAATTTGCTACGTGCTTTTGCGGTAGTTTGCTCATGGAGAATACTGAGAGCAAAGATAGCTATTCTTCTTCATATTTACAAAATATAGAATTTCACATTAATTGCCGCCAAAAAGTGAACGCTTCACGTATCACTATTGTAGATAATAACTGAAAAGTACTCCACTAAAATAATTGAAAAGTATCCCACCCGTTGGATAGAACTTTAGGGCTATCGCATATAAAAGTCTGAGTTTTATCTACACTAATTAACATTATAAAT